>PXSU01000095.1 GCA_003022745.1 Halobacteriales archaeon SW_9_67_25 | reverse complement strand
CCATCGCCTGCGTGCGGATGGCGGTCCGGTAGTCGGTGTCGAAGTACTCCGTCTCCAGAACGATCGACTGGAACTCCTTCGAAACCTCTCCGTAGGTGTCGTCGGCCTGTGCCATCGCCCGGAGAATCTCGAGTTGATTCAGCCCTCCGACCGAGAGCGCGTACATAAACGAGATAGAGTCCGACAGGAGGACGTTGATCTCCCGGTTGCGGGAGTTGGCCCGGAAGTACGGAATCGAGATCATCGATCCGAAGCCGGCGGCGAAACCGATGGAGCCGAAGACGAGGCCGATGGTGAATATCAGCGCCGGCACTTTCAGCACGTCGACAACGGGCTGGAGGGTGCTGTGGATCGGGATGCCGATCAGCGCAGCCTCGGGGCTGACGAACAGCTGTGCGAAGATGTACCCGGCCAGGATCCCGACGAGCCACAGCGTCAGTCCGGCGATAGTCGCCAGCCCGAGCGCGCGAGAGAGAAACAACTCGACGTTGTCGGCCATCCGCGCCTGTGCCGGGTGTCGAGACTCATTCCTCGTCAGCCCCCACGCCGGCTTTCGGGACGAACTGCCCGAAGTCGATCCCGTCGCTCCCGCTCGTGTCCGTCTCGGACCCGGTCTCTGCGTCCGCGAGCGCCGACGCGAGGTCAGACGAGTCCCCCTCGCGGTACTGATCCAGCAGCGGTCCGGCATTCTCGAGAATTTCGTCAGTCAGGGCGAGCAGCTCCTCCGAGGGGTCTGGTCGGGGCACCATGGCCTCCTTCTCTGGGTCGACACTGATCTTGACCGACTCCATCTCGCGGAGGTCCTCGAGTGAGCGCTCCAGCCGGCCGGAGGCGATGACGCTGAGGATGGTCTCGGGGTCGTTGATGAACGCCTGGAGCGTCGCGGCCACCTCGGTGTACGTGTTCAGTCCCTCGTTGATGAGATACGCGAGGACGACCTGGCGCTTGAACAGCTCCTCGTCGAGGCGGTCCTGTGACCACCCGCGGTCGAACTTGATCTCCTCCAGGGTGCTTGAGGAGCCCATCTGGAGGAACTCGTCGGTCTCGGCGCGCCACTCATAGACGTCCCTGACGTTGACCTCGTCGTTCTCGGGGGCGTACTCGTTGATTTCGGTCATCGTCTTGTTCCGCCGGACCTTCCGGCCGCCCACGCGGGTCTGTGTCTGGATGCTCACCAGGTCCAGCGCGGTAAACAGCGTCTTCGAGACGTTGATGGGGTCGGTCGTGAACCGCTTGAGCACCTCGCCGACCGAGTCGGCGTGGAACGTGGTGTAGGTGGTGTGGCCCGTCGACATCACCTGGAAGAGGTCCCGGCCCTCCTCGCCACGGGTCTCCCCGAAGACGATGTAGTCGGGCCGCTGGCGCAACGCGGCCTCCAGCAGGTCGAACTCGTCGACGTCGCCGACGTCGTCCTCCCCGAAGGAGGGACGGGTGACCGAGGCGACCCAGTTGCGCTGGGGGAGCTCCACCTCGCGGGTGTCCTCGATGGAGACGATCTTGCTGTTGGAGGGGATAAAGAGCGAGACGGCGTTCAGGCTGGTGGTCTTCCCCGAGGCCGTCCCGCCCGCAAAGATCAGCGACTTGTGGTTCTCGATGCATAGCCACAGGAACGCCATCTCGTCCAGGCTGAACGTGTTCCAGTTGATCAGATCGACCGGCGTGAAGGGGACGTCCTTGAACTGGCGGATGGTGTAGTTGGTCCCGTGGTCGGAAACCTCGCTCCCCAGCGTCAGCTGTGACCGGGACCCGTCCGGGAGGGTCGCGTCGACCTGGGGCTGGCGCTTGCTGATGCCCTTGCCCGAGCGCTGGGCCAGTTTCACCACGAATTCGTCGAGTTCGTCCTCGCCGTGTTCGACGTTCGAGATGATCTGCTCGTGGTCGCTGTGGTAGACGAACACCCGCGAGTTGTACCCGTTACAGGAGATGTCCTCGACGTTGATGTCGTGTTTGATGGGGTCGATCTTCGCGTAGCCGATGAAGTCCCGTTTGAGCGCGTAGAGGAGCTTCTCGACCTGGTACTCCGAGAGGGAATTGGGGTCCTCCTCGAGGATTACGGGTTCGGGTCTGGTCTCGATGCCGTCGAGCCGGGAGGGCGGGGCGTCGTCGTCCCCCTCGCTGTCCCCGAACAGTCCCGTGAGCCGCCCGACGATACCGCCGCCTGACTCGCCGCGGGGTTCCTCCCAGAGGCCGTACCGCTCGAGGAGACGACGGGTCTCGCGCTCGATGACCTCCGTCCGGTCGGCCTCGTCGCCGTGGACCACCACGTCGTCGTCCGAGTACTTGATCGCCGTTTTCAGCTTCCCCGAGATGAACTCACGGAGTGTCGCCTCGATGTCGTTCATGTAGGGCTCGACGACGTAGTACTTGCGCTCGTTCTCCTTCGTCGAGTGGAAGATCACGATACACGCGTAGGGTTTGTTCACCCAGTAGCGGTTCTGCTCGACGAAGTGTCGCTTCTTCTCCGGGGGCACCGCCTTTTCGAGGTCGTACCGGTTGACGACCGTCGTAGCGCCGTCCGGCGTCGAGAAGAACTCGTCCTCGTCGAGTTCCTCGGGCACGTCGACGGTGCGCTCGTCGACGACCGACGCGAGGTGCGAGCCCACCTGCTCGGCCCCGCTCAGGCGCGCCCCGGTCTCCTCGGGGTCGAACCCGAGGTACTCCGCGGGCTCGAAGGGCTTGGCGTTGCCGCTCCCGGAGTGGGCCAACGGCTGGCACTCCTCGGCCACCGTCTCGGCGGTACTGGCACCCGCTGCGAGCTGCCGCTTCAGATCGCCGGGGTGAGACGGGGGATTCTCCCCCAGAGATTCGGAGTCCGGGTCTTCGTCGTGTTCCCCCGTACCATCGATTGCCATTGCTCCAACAAGTCGGTACCGAAGAAAAAAAGTTACGGCGGGGTGTGACCGGCGAGAGCCGGAATACCGGTCGACAGGAGTGTTCCTCGACGTATCGCTCGTCTGTCCCGTAGTGTCGATAGCGAGAAAGGATCAGGCCGAGAGGAACCGTTCGATGCGGGCCATCGCCTCCTTCAGTTCGCCCATGCCGGTCGCATACGAGACCCGGAGGTGGCCCTCGCCAGCCGCCCCGAACGCCGACCCGGGCACGACCGCGACGCCCTCCGCTTCGAGCAGCGCCTCGGCGAAGGCTGTGGCGTCCTCGCGGGGAGATTCGGGGAAGGCGTAGAAGGCCCCCGTCGCGCGGAAACAGTCCAGTCCCATCTCCGCGAACCGCGAGAGGACGTAGTTCCGGCGGCGGTCGTACTGGGCACACATCTCCGCGACGTCGTCCCGGCAGGTTTCGAGCGCCTCGATGGCCGCGTACTGGGCGGTGGTCGGGGCAGAGAGCAGCGAGTACTGGTGGACCCGGTTCATCGCCGTCGTCACTTCTGGCGGGGCGAGTGCGTACCCCAGCCGCAACCCCGTCATCGCGTAGGCCTTCGAGAAGCCGTTGAACACGACCGTCCGCTCGCGCATTCCGGGCAGCGTCGCGATGGACGTGTGCTCGCCCTCGTAGGTCAGTGCGGCGTAGATCTCGTCGGAGAGGACCGTCAGGTCGTGCTCGCGGGCGAAGGCGGCGACTTCGTGGAGACGCTCCTCCGAGATGGTCGCCCCCGTCGGGTTGTTCGGGTAACAGATGACGAGCACCTCGGCCCGGTCGGCGCCCGCCTCGGCGAGGGCCTCGCGGGTGAGTTCGAACTCGTCTTCGGCCCGGGTCTCGACCGGGACGACGTTGCCGCCGGCAAAGAGGACGCCGGGGACGTACGAGACGTAGCAGGGCTGCTGGACGGCCACGGCGTCACCGGGGTCGACCAGGGCCCGGAAGGCCAGGTCCAGCGCCTCGCTGGCCCCCGCCGTGACCAGAATCTCCTCTTCGGGGTCGTACCGGAGGTCGTACCGGTCGTCCACGTGGGCCCCGATCAGTTCGCGCAGCTCCCGGCGGCCGCGGTTTGCGGTGTAGGAGGTCCGGCCCTGTTCGAGGGAGGTGATAGCGGCGTCGCGGGCGGCCCAGGGCGCCGAGAAGTCGGGCTCGCCAACCCCCAGGGAGATGATGTCCTCTTTCTCCTCGGCGAGTTCGAAAAACCGCCGGATACCCGAGGGCGGGACCTGCTCGACGCGGTCGGCGGGGTCGACGGTCATGGGGAGACGGAGAGGCGGTCGTCGTCGCTGCCCTCGTCGAACTCGATGCCGTTCTCGACGTAGGTCTCCATGACGTAGTGGGTGACCGTCTGTGTAATGGCGGGTACCGGGGCGACCTTCTCGCTGATGAAGTGGGAGACCTCCCGCATGGATTCGCCCTCGACTTCCATGATGAAGTCGAACTCGCCGCTGACGAGGTGCAGCGATTCCACCATCGGGAACTTGGCGACGCGGTCGGCAACGTCGGTGTAGCTGGTCTCGCGGTCGAGCGTGACGTTCAGCTCGACTGCCGCCCGGACGCGCTCGGTCTCGACCTGCTCCCAGTCGACGACCGCGCGGTAGCCCCGGAGGACGCCCTTCTCCTCGAGGGCAGTGATGATTTCCTCGACCTCGTCGGGGTCAGTGCCGGTCTGGCGCGCGATGTCCTCGACCGAGTAGCGGGCGTTCTCGCGCAGGACCTCCAGAACCTTGACGTGACTCCTGCTGCTCATAGCTTAAGGGACCGTAGCGCGGACATAAGACTTGCTAGATACCGCCAGTCGAACGTGCCGTCGGGGCGCACGAACCGCCCGGATTTATTCTCTATCTGTCCATAGGTTCTCGATGCCCTCCTGGTCACACCACCTCACGAAGTGGCCCAGTCGAGAGCGATGCGAGGCGAGTACAGTGTCGCCTGGGCCACACTGTTCTCGCGGTCGGGTGCGAATGGTTCCAGACTCATAGCTTGATCCGACACGAACCCCGGTCAGACCCCGGTTCTCAGACCCGCGAATTCGGCCGTCTCACGGCCTAAATGAGGATTCGTTCGACCAGCGAACGCAAACCCTCCCGGCCCGTGCGATACTCATACTGACGGCTATAACTACGTGAAGACATTCGACCCCCCGTAGGGTCGAAATTGCTCACGGGCTTATAGCCGCCAGTATCAGTGCTTCACAGAGTGAACCCCGGACAGCCCCGCTGTGAAGCGACGCGAGTGGCGAATCGCGTCATTTACAACGGCGACGGGCGTCCGACCACACATGCGACTGATCGAGGTCACGGACAAACTGGAGGTACTCGGGGTGCTCGCGGGCGCGTTTCTCGTTGTGACTGCGCTCGGGACGCTCGTCGGGACACCCTGGGCGTACAACAACGATCCGCTGGTGTCGGCCCTCCAACTCGTCGGTGTGGTGGCAATGATCGCCATCGGCGTCGGCCTCGCCTGGCTGGTCTACGAGCCCCGGTCCTGACTGCGTTCGGTCGGTACGACGGTTTCTTACTGGACAGTAGTTCGTCGCTGGATCGGCACGCTCTGGAGGGCCCCGACCTGCTCCGGCAGCAGGACCGACCGTGGGCGAAACGGGGGAGCGGACGGCCAGCCTGACACCGGTGACCTGGGCCGTCAGCCCTTGACTGGCAGGTAGCCCGTCGCGACCAGGACGACGCCGGTGATGAAGCTGAGGATGACGACGCCCCAGACGCCGTTCTGCCGCTCGTTCCAGTACTCGATAGCGCTCAGTTCACCGACGTAGGTGCCGTAGTGCTGGTCGCTCCGGAGAATCTGGACCCGGTTCTCGTCCGGGAAGTGGGCGAAGTACTCGACGCCGTTCACGGTCTGGTTGTCCCCGGCACTGAGGGTGACTGTCTCCTCGCCGGGTGCGGCCCAGGAGAGACGGATGCCGTCGGCCGAGACGCCGTCAACGCTGGCC
>PXSU01000094.1 GCA_003022745.1 Halobacteriales archaeon SW_9_67_25 | reverse complement strand
CGACTCGACCAGCCAGTGTGGCAGATCCGAGATGAACCCGACGGTGTCGGTCAGCAGGACGTCCCGGCGGTCCATGTCCGCCCGCCGGGTCGTCGTGCCAAGCGTGGTAAAAAGCCGGTCCTCGGACTCGGCAGTCGTCTCCAGATCGGGGTGGCGCCCCTCGTTCTCGTCGACGTCGACATCGGCGGCGAGTTGGCGCAACAGCGTCGACTTCCCGGCGTTCGTGTAGCCGGCCATCGCCACGAGGTCAAAGCCCGACTCGCGGCGCTGCTCGCGGCGTTGCTGGTCGGTCCGTTCGATCTGTTCGAGTTCGTCACGGATACGCGCAATCTGGGCCTTGATGTCCTGTTCGCGGCTCTCGTCGTACTCGCCCAGGCCCATGAAGCCGGGCCGCTCGTCCCGTTTCGCGAGGCTGGCCTTCGCTTCTGCCCGCGGGAGTTCGTAGCGCAACTGGGCGAGTTCGACCTGCAACTGTGCCTTGCGCGTCCGGGCACGCTGCCCGAAAATCTCGAGTATCAGCCGGAAGCGGTCGATGATCCGGATTCCCGCCGGGAGTTTGTTGCCGACGTTGAACGTCTGGTAGGGACCCAGCTGGTTGTCGAAGACCACGACCGACGCCCCCTCCCGCCGGACCAGCGCAGCCAGCGCCTCGACTTTGCCCTCGCCGAAGTGGTAGGCGGGGTCCTCGGTCCTGGTCTGTGTCAGTTCCCCCACAATGTCGTACCCCGCTGCCCGCGCGAGGTCGCGAATCTCGGTCGTGTCGGCTTCGCCCGTCTCGACGCGCTTGGCGATGACCGTCCGTTCGGCTGTGGTGTCGTTGGCCGTCACTCGGGCGAACCTAGGTCAGGCCCGTACTTAAATTCGTGTCCGGTCACCGGTCACGGGTTACCGTTCGAGGACACTGTAGAGTTCGCCTCTGTCGTCATCGGAGAATCTGTAAAAATCCTCCTCCTCGAGGTCGTCGAGTACCGCAATCAGGTCGGTTTCGTTTTCGATCACTCCCTCCTGGATGCAAGCTTCCAGAAAGAGAAGGAGGTCCCAGACGTCTACTCCATGCTGTGTCGCGACGGTACCGACGTGACCGTCATCGGATAGCAAACGTCTCTCTCGGATTGCGGCGATAGCGATACATTCTGCGTCGGTAAAGGAGAGGGAACTGTCCAGAATCGATTCTGTCCGTTTGATTTCATTCTCGGTCGATGTCGTGATGGTCAGCCATCCGTCGTTGTACGACTTTACCGCATCGATCCGTGCGACGAACCCGTATCCAGAAACCGCATCGTGGTGGAGTTCGTCCAGGACGGAGGCTGTGGTCGTGACCGTGCCGAACACTGCTGGCAGCCAGTCGAGGCGCTCGACTTTTGCGAGTGAGCTGAGAACGTTGTTGTCGACGACGACCACGAGACGAACTCTCCCCGATATTACAGCTCTTCCAGTTTTTTCTCCCGCTCTTCCGTCGAGAGGAATCCGGCGTCACGGGCAATGCCGCGAGAATCGAGAATCTCCTTGAATTCCTCGGGACTGACACCCGCGATCTCGGCTGCCCGGTTCAGGCTCACCGAACTGTCTGTATACTTCGTGACGGCCAGTTCGGTCCGGAGCTCCGGCTGCCTCTCGAGTAACGCTTCGAGGGCTTCTTCGAGGACATCCTCACGGCTCGCGAAGGCGTCCGCGTCGCGCAAGCGGTCGATATCGTCCATCACGTCCCCCATACGTCAGTTTTTGACTCGGGAAATATTTAAGCAGGAGGGTCCCGCGGGTGACAGCCGACTCACCGCGTGCTGATGTCGTCCTCGTCTTCGAGGATCTTGATCTCGGCCTCGCCGCTGGAGACCTCGTTGACGAGGTCGTAGAAGTCGTTTTGCAGGCCGGCCGGGAACTCGATGACGCCGATCCAGGAGCCGTCGGGCTGCCACTCCTCGCGCTCCAAGTCGCCGAACTCCCGGACCTTGGCCTGGCCGCTGCCCGCGTAGTCGGCGGGCAACTGGACCGCGACGGTGACAGTGTCGAATCTGATGGGGATGACCGGGCGGAGGTCGTCCAGCGCGTCCTCGACCTGGCTCTCGACGGGTTCCATCGGGTCGACGCGGAACCCCGTCTCCTCCAGAGCGGACTCGATGCGGTCGGGCGGGTGGGGCGCGTCGTCCATCTGGGGGTTGACCGCGTTGCGCGCGATGTGGTTGATGAGCTGTTTGCGCTTTTGTTCTTGCATCTCGCGGCGCTGCTCGGCCGTGATCTGGATCTCCCCACGCCTGATGACCTCGGGGATAACATCGAGCGGCTCGGTCGTCCCGAAGACCTCCTCGAGAGCGTTCTCGGGCGGGCGGTCGCCGCGGGAGGCGTCCTCGAAGACGTCCTCTGCGGCGATGACGTCCTCCAGGTCGCCCTCGAACTCCCCGCGGGAGATCGCGAGCGCGGCGTCGGGGTCGACGAGCACCTCGAACCGCTCGCCGTGGGACTCGAGGCGCGCAGTCACCGCCTCTTCGAGCGATATCATGGCCGGCAGTTACGCGGGGGCGCCTAAAGGTGTTTCCCGGGCCGGCTACTCTTCGTCTTCGTTCTCCTCTGCGAGGAGGTCGAACTCCGCGAGGTAGGCCTCTTTTTCCTCCTCGCCGAGGTAGTGGTACAGTTCGTCCTCGACGCTGATGGTCGCGAGGCCGATGCCCTCCGGCGCGAGTTCGCCGTCATTGACGGAGGCCAGCGCCTCCAGAGCCAGCCCGACGCCGCCGTCGAGGTCCATCCCGTCGCTGTAGTGCTCCTCGAGGTAGTCACGGATGTCCCCGCGGTCGGCCCCGACCGCCAGGGCCTTCCACTCGTAGGGCGTTCCGGAGGGGTCGGTCTCGTAGAGGCGTGGCTCGCCGTCGGCGATGCCGGCGATGATGAGCGCGACGCCGAAGGGCCGTGCCCCGCCGACCTGGGTGTACTGCTGGATGTAGTCGGTGACTGGCGCGCGTCGGCGACGTGGCCGGCGCTGGCGATGCCGACGTGGTCGTCGGCCTTGTGGATCTTCTCGACGCTGTCGCGCTCCATCAGCGGCGAGCGCACCCGCTTGTCGACGGCCAGTACCACGCCGTCTGTCGTTCGGACGCCGATGCTTGCAGTCCCGCGCTTGACGGCCTCGCGGGCGTATTCGACCTGGTAGAGGCGGCCGTCCGGGGAGAAAATGGTGATCCCCCGGTCGTATGCCTGCTGTTGGTTTTGCCCTTGCATAGTTACCCGAGATCGAGCGTCGTCGCGCCCGCGAACGATCCGCCGGTCCACACGTCGACGCGGTCGCCTCGGACCGACGCGGACCGCTCTGCGTCCCGGAACACGACGTCTCTCTGGTCCGTTCGTTCCCGTCGCTGACGCATATACTTTTCCTCACAGGCCCGGACCGTCCCGCTCGTCCCCCGGACCCGCAGGCCGACCTCGTGGCCGTCGATCTCTGTCACCGACGCCACGACCGCCCGGGCGCGCTCGACTTCGCCCCGGTAGGTCCGCACGACGAACCCGCCTGTTCCCTCCGAGACGCCCGCCGAGAGCACCGTCAGGTCGAGGCGTGCGCTGCCGAGGTCGCCGAGAAGTCCCCGTGCCGCCTCCCAGAGTGCGTGCTGGATCGCCGCGCGGTCGATGTCCGCGTCCGGCCACGTCTCGACCCCCACGGCCAGGTACCGCCACCGCGGTTGCAGGTGTTTCGGGAGGTGCTTCATAGTTGGGTAGCGCGGAAACCCACCCGTTCACCGGTGAGAGGAAGCGCGTCGGATGCGCTACGAGCCACCGCGCTGTGGCCCGCTGGCGGTTTCGAGTCGATGCGCTTAGGGTGATTGAGTACGTGTGTCATGGTAGTGTGAGTGGTCCAAAATGGCCCGCTCGCACGGGCCTCCGTAGGCAGGCCCCAAACTCGGGGACGGATGACGCCACGCCGCTCCCGCCACGTACTGTGGCGATGAAGCGGGGAGAGTCCACCGGGAATTAAAGCGGTGTGAGCCAGCCGGTCGCCTCGACGTATTGTCGTGGGGAACGTGCGCTTCCATACGCCAACGCCTTGCCGGATAAAGCCCGGCGAGAGTACGCCGAAGGACACAGAACAGTCTCCTTCGGCAGAACGCTGTGCGTGCAACCCGCCCGTGACAGTCCTGGAGTGTGGGCCGAAACCCCACCGTGGGGGAAAGCCCATGACTTCAGTCATGGGTAGCTTACACACTCGTCCCTCGTGTCACTCCACACTTCAGGTGCGTCATTCGTGTTCCTCGTGGCCGTCTCTCCGGCCCCCGTCGAGACGGTCGGTGTCGAGGACGCGATCCCCGTCGAGTCGGTCGGCCACCAGCACGCCGACCTGCTCGTGGACCATCTCGACGGCCGTCAGCGCGTAGCCCGCGTCGGTGAACGCGTCCGCGAGGACGCCCACGGTCGCCGGGTCGTCGACCTCCGGCGAGTAGAAGGGTTCCTCGGGGTCGGGCTGGCCGAAGAACATCACGTCACCGAGAACGACGCGCCGGGGCGCCAGTTCGGACAGCGTCGCGATGGCCTCGCGCTTGGCCTCGTCGTCGAGGTGGTGCATCGCGAAGTTCGAGGTGACGACGTCGACGGCCGCGTCGGCCGGGAGGTTCGGCTCCCGGAAGCGTCCCTCCGCGAACGAGACGTCGTCGAGTCCGCGCTCCGTGGCCTTCTCGCGGGCCTCGGTGAGCATCCCGTCGCTGATGTCCCGGCCGAGCACGCGGCTGGTTTCCGGTGCGAGTGCCAGCGCGATTGCGCCGGTCCCGGCACCGACGTCGAGGACAGTCTCGTCAGGGGCGGGGTCGGCGTGCTTGACGACCAGCGAGACGGCTGCCCGGTACTCCGCGCTCTGTTCGGCGTCGTACTCGCCGGCCCACTCGTCGAACCTGTCGGCGTGGTCCTCGATGGAGTGTTTCATGGTTGTAGTTGGTCGTCGACGACAATCAAGTACACGACCCAGCCAGAAAGCCCCCGCGGACTGGGCTAGGCATTGTTGCTGGAGATAGGCTTGTCGGGACCACAAACAGCCAGAAAGCCCCCGCGGGCTCGGCTCGGGGGACTCGCTGTGCGCTTCCCTCGCTTCGCTCGGTCCAGTGCTTACTTCGCCCACCGTCGCCCAGCCCGCGGCCCCTTTCGGTCCCCCCCGACCGCAGCCTCACACCTCCCCAGCCTCCTGCGCGACTCGGCTCGCTTCGCTCTCACGGTTCGCTTCGCTCACCGTTCGAGCATTCGGAGACCTCACTTCGTTCGGTCTCCCGCTCGCCTCGGTGCTCGCCCCTCGCGCGCTGCTGTCGTTCACACGAGAGTTCACGAAAGCGCGCGCCACCGCACGGCCGGGAGCGCGCTCCGTCGCGCGACCCGGGGAAGGGCAGGCCTGCCGTTGGCGGGGTGGGATCGAAAGGGGCCGGCCGTCTCGATCCCTCCCGGGCCCAGTAAGCACCGCAACGCAGTGAGGAGCGCAGCAAGCCCCGGAGGGTGAGCCGAGCGTAGCGAGGCGAACACAGTCGAGCGGCCGGGGGCTTTCTTGCTGTCAGCGATCTCCGTCGTCATTCTTTCAGAGATTCCAGAAGAGCGGCCGGGGGCTTTCTTGCCGGTCTCGGTACCGTCAGCACCGCCACACATGATAGTTCCTAGAGAGCGGCCGAGGACTTTCGTGCCGGTCGCAATAGCGGCGGAGCCACGACCAGGGCGGGAACTTCAAGACCCACCGCCCCGAAATCCGGCCAATGGCAACGCTCGTACCACCCACGGAGCGCGTCTGCGAGCGCTGTGGCCGCAGGGGCGTCTGGGACGCGGACAGGGAGACGTGGGTCGCCGCCGAGGACG
>PXSU01000093.1 GCA_003022745.1 Halobacteriales archaeon SW_9_67_25 | reverse complement strand
TGTCGGCGCTCCCGCGGCCGTAGAGGCGGCCGTCACGCTCCGCGACGACGTACGCCCCGTCCCGCGTCTGTGACTCGTCGGGTGGCACCACGTCGTGGTGGCCGACCAGCGCCAGCGCGGTGGCGCCCGACCCCTTGCGAGCGATGACGTTCCCGCCGCGACCGGCCGAGTCGTCGGAATCGACCCCGGCCTCCGTGTGGCCGTCCTCGCGGCCGTCAGCGGTTCCGGACCGGACGCCGGCGGCGTCGCGGGTCACCTCGGCGTCGGTGGATTCGCGGAGCCACGCCTCGATCCGGTCGCCGGCGGCGGCCTCGCTCTCGTGGCTCGGGATCGAGACGAGTGTGCGGGTCAACTCGGCGACGCTCTCCATGTCTCGACGGCAGAGCGGCGGCGGGAAAAGGCTGGTCCCGGCCTCGCGTCGCCGGCCCCGGCGACGGGTCGCCCGGACCGCCAAAACCGCCTTACCTGGCCGGCCCGGTCGCGTCGGTGACGCGCAACTCCGCATAGTTTTATGGGCTAACTCTCGGTACGGGGAGGTATGTTCGACAAGGTTCTCGTCGCCAACCGTGGCGAGATCGCCGTCCGCGTGATGCGAGCCTGCGAGGAACTCGACGTCGGGACGGTGGCCGTCTACAGCGAAGCGGACAAGCACGGGGGTCACGTCCGCTACGCAGACGAGGCCTACAACGTCGGGCCGGCGCGCGCGGCCGACTCCTACCTGGACCAGAAGGCCATCGTCGAGGCCGCACGGAAGGCCGACGCCGACGCCATCCACCCCGGGTACGGCTTCCTCGCGGAGAACGCGGCGTTCGCGGCCCGCGTCGAGGCGGCCGACGGGATCACCTGGGTCGGGCCGACCAGCGACGCGATGGAGCGTCTGGGCGAGAAGACCAGGGCCCGGCGGGTGATGCAGGAGGCGGACGTGCCGATCGTTCCCGGCACGACCGACCCGGTCGACGACCCGGAGGAGGTCGTCGCCTTCGGCGAGGAGAACGGCTTCCCGGTCGCGATCAAGGCCGAGGGGGGTGGCGGCGGCCGCGGCATGAAGATCGTCCGTGGAGAGGGGGAGGTCGAGGACGCGCTGGCGAGTGCCCGTCGCGAGGGCGAGGCGTACTTCGACAACGATTCGGTCTACGTCGAGAAGTACCTCGAAGCACCCAAACACATCGAGGTGCAGGTGCTCGCGGACGAGCACGGCAACGTCCGGCATCTCGGCGAGCGGGACTGCTCGCTCCAGCGGCGCCACCAGAAGGTCATCGAGGAGGCCCCCAGTCCGGCGCTCTCCCCGGAATTGCGCGAGCAGATCGGCGAAGCCGCACGCCGCGGGGTGCGGGAAGCGGATTACACCAACGCCGGCACAGTGGAGTTTCTGGTAGAGGATAGCGGTGCGACGGAGACACGACGGGAGGGAGGCGGTGAAACTGCCGACCCGGAGTTCTACTTCATGGAGGTCAACACCCGCATCCAGGTCGAGCATACCGCCACCGAAGAGGTGACCGGCATCGACATCGTCCGCTGGCAGATCCGGGTCGCGGCGGGCGAGGAACTATGTTTCGCGCAGGACGACGTGGGAATCGACGGCCACGCGGTCGAGTACCGCATCAACGCGGAGAACCCCGCGAACGATTTCGCCCCGACACCGGGCTCCGTGGAGACCTACGACCCGCCGGGCAGCGTCGGCGTGCGCATGGACCACGCCATCAGGGAGGGCGACGAGATCGGCGGCGACTACGACTCGATGATCGCGAAGCTGATCGTCCACGCCGAGGACCGTGACCGGTGCCTGCGCCGGTCCGAGCGGGCACTCGAACACTTCACCGTGGAGGGCGTCCACACGACCATCCCCTTCCACCGGCTGATGCTGACCGACGACCGGTTCCTGTCGGGCGAGCACACCACGAAGTACCTCGACGAGGAACTCGACGACGCAGCAATCGAGGAGGCCGTCGAGCGCTGGGGCACCGAACCGTCCGCGGGCGCGCAGCGGGAGGGGGCGGCGATGCACGAACTGACCGTCGAAGTCGACGGCAAGCGCTACGAGGTGGCCGTCGAGGACCTGCCTCGCGGGCTGGCTGGCGGCGTGACCGGTTCCCCTGGCGCGAGTGAGACCGCCACTGCGTCGGACAGTGTTTCCACGGGCGGTTCGGGAGGCGACGACGGGGACAGCGACGGACCGGCGGACGGGGACGAGGGGATGGTCTCGGGAAGCGGCGAGGCGGCGGTCGTCAGTGACGGGGCGATACAGGCGGACATGCAGGGGACGGTCCTCTCTGTCGAGGTCTCGGAGGGCGAGGCGGTCGCCGAGGGTGACGTCCTCTGCGTGCTGGAAGCGATGAAGATGGAGAACGACGTGCTCGCGCCGGCGGGCGGGACGGTCGCGAGCGTCCGCGTGACCGCGGGTGAGACCGTCGATATGGGCGATACACTGGTGATGCTGCAATGAAAGTCCGGGTCGCGGATGGGACGACCGACGAGGAGGCAGAAATCATCGCCGAGGCGCTCGCCGCACAGTACGAGGACGACGTCACGGTGGTCGGCGAGAGTGGAGCGCAACTCGCTGAAGTAGCCTACCACGGACCCGGACAGGTGCCGGGCCCCGAACCGGAGATGGGGCCGACCGAGCGCGAGGAGAAGCTGTGGGAGGAGATCGCGGACATCCACGAGGGCGGCCCCGAGAAGTACAAAGAGCAGTTGCCCGAGCAGGGCAAACTGTTCGTCCGTGACCGCATCGAGTTGTGGTTCGATGAGGGGTTCCTCTTCGAGAACGGCACCTTCGCGGAGTTCGACGCAGAGGACCGCCTCCCCGCCGACGGGATGGTCACCGGGGGCGCGGAATTCGAGAGACGGAACGTCCACTTCATGGCCAACGACTACACCGTCAAGCGCGGGAGCATGGCCGCCAAGGGCGTCGAGAAGTTCCTCCGGATGCAACAGCGTGCGCTCAAGACCGGCCGGCCGGTCCTGTACCTGATGGACTCCTCCGGGGGACGTATCGACCAGCAGACGGGCTTTTTCGCCAACCGCGAGGGGATCGGAAAGTACTACTACAACCACTCGATGCTCTCGGGCCGGGTACCGCAGATCTGCGTGCTCTACGGCCCCTGCATCGCGGGCGCGGCCTACACTCCCGTGTTCGCCGATTTTACGGTGATGGTCCGGGACATGTCCGCGATGGCCATCGCCAGCCCGCGGATGGTCCAGATGGTCACCGGCGAGGACATCACCCTCGAGGAACTGGGCGGGCCGGACGTCCACGCCCGCCACTCCGGGAGTGCCGACCTCGTGGCCGACGACGAGGAGCACGCCCGCGAGCTGGTGGCACAGCTCATCTCGTACCTGCCGGACAACAGCGACGAGGAACCGCCCCGAACAGAGGGGCGCAATCCCGCCACCTCGCCGAAGGACATCGACAGCGTCGTCCCGCAGGAACCCAACCGCGGCTACGACATGACGGACCTGATCGACTGCGTCGTCGACCGTGGCTCGTGGTTCGAACTCCAGCCCGACTTCGGCGGCGAGATACTGACCGGCTTCGCCCGCGTCGACGGCCGTCCCGTCGGCATCGTCGCCAACCAGCCCGCACAGCGGGCCGGCGCCATCTTCCCTGACGCGGCACAGAAGGCCGCGGAGTTCGTCTGGAAGTGTGACGCGTTCAACGTCCCGCTGTTGTACCTCTGTGATACCCCGGGCTTCATGGCGGGTTCGCAGGTCGAGAAGGAAGCCATTCTGGAGAAGGGAAAGAAGATGATCTACGCCACCTCCTCCGCGACCGTTCCCAAGCAATGCGTGGTCGTCAGGAAGGCCTACGGCGCCGGCATCTACGCGATGAGCGGCCCGGCATACGAGCCCGAATCCACAATCGCCCTGCCCTCGGGCGAGATAGCCATCATGGGACCCGAGGCGGCGATCAACGCGGTCTACGCGCGGAAACTCGCCGAAATAGAGGACGAGGACGAACGCGAACGGCGCGAACGGGAACTGCGCGAGGAGTACCGCGAGGACATCGACGTTCACCGGATGGCCAGCGGGATGGTCATCGACGACATCGTCCCCCCGAGCACGCTGCGGGAGGAACTGGAGAACCGCTTTGCCTTCTACGAGAGCGTCGAGAAGGACCTGCCCGACAAGAAGCACGGGACGATACTCTGAATACGGCCGAGGCGAGACGGAGACACCCAGCCAGAGCATGACAGGACTGTACTACGAGGATTTCACGGTCGGAGAGACAATCGAACACGAGAGACGGCGGACGATAAGCGAGAGCGACAACCAGCAGTTTTGTGACATGACGATGAACCAGCAGCCACTCCACCTCGACGGGGTGTTCGCCGCGGACACGCAGTTCGGCGAGCAGCTCGTCAACGGCCTCTACACGATGAGCCTTGCTGTCGGCATCACCATCCCCGAGACGACCGACGGGACCATCGTCGCGAACCTCTCCTACGACGGGGTCGAACACCCCGCGCCGGTCTTCCACGGCGACACGATCCGCGTCCAGTCGACGGTAACTGACAAACGGGAGACGAGCGACGGCGACCGCGGCGTCGTCACGATGCACGTCGAGGCCTTCGCCGTCAACCGTGAGGACGAACCGCTGGTCTGTGAGTTCGACCGGACGGTGCTGTCGTTGAAGCGCGACGACGATCACTCCGGTTCGTAGGCTACAACGTCGAGTACCGAGCGAACGTCGTCTTGCCAGAAGTGACGTTCCGCAGTGGCAAACAGCGCTCCGTGCTCTCTGGCCGACGCAGCGATCAACGCGTCCGGATGGTCGGCCGGCACCCCCCGTTCCATCAGTTCGTCCTGAAGTGTTGCGGCTTCGTCTGCCGTGCGACCGGTGACCGCGAGCACGTCCATCGATACCCTCACCGCTTCTCGAATCTTGTCCGGTGACTACCGATCCCCTGGACTCGGGATAGTGTCAGGCGGTCCGAAGTGGGATTTAAGCCCCGACCGGCCCTCCCGGTTCGTTGCATGACGGACTACGACAACATGAGTGTCGAACGCGACGGCGGCGTCGCTCGCCTCGTGCTCGACAACGAGGACCGGCGCAACGCCCTCCGACTCGATACAGCGGACGAACTCATCGACGCCGCGGTTCGGCTGGGCGGGGACCCTGGTGTGCGCTGTATCGTTTTGACCCACACGGGAGGGTTCTTCGGCACGGGCGCGGACCTGACGCAGTTCGACGGCCACGGCCCCGAGGGCGACGCCTCACTCATGCGCCAGCTCGCGGGTCGGCTCCACGAGGCGATCATCCAGTTCCACCAGAACGGCACACCCGTGGTGGGAGGTGTCGACGGGGTCGCGGGCGGGGCCGGGTTCAGCCTCGCGCTGGTGCCCGACATCCTGCTGGTTAGCGACGAGACCCGGCTCGATTATGCCTACCCGCGCGTCGGGCTGACCGGAGACGGTGGCTCGACGTTCTTCCTTCCGCGGCTGGTCGGGCTGCGAACCGCGAAAGAGATCGCCCTGCTGGACGAACCCATATCGGGGGAGCAGGCCGCCGAGATGGGGCTGGCCAACGAGGTGGTCCCTGCTGGGGAGTTCGACGACCGGCTGGAGGAACTGGCCGGGGAACTGGCTGCCGGCCCCACGCAGGCGCTGGGTAGCGTGACGCGGCTGATGACCGCAAGTTTCGACCGGAGACTGGAATCGCAACTGGCCGCCGAGACCGACGCCATCGCCGGAGCCGCGCGGACGGACGATTTCGGACGCGGGCTGGACGCCTTCTTCGGTGACGACAAACCCGAGTTCACCGGCGAGTGACCGGACGTTTTAGGTCTCCCCTCTCCAATACCGGGACAATGGAACTCACGAACGAACAGGCGCTGATCCGGGACACGGTCCGGGAGTTCGTCGCCGAGGAGGTCGAGCCTCGCGCCGACGAGAGCGATGCGAACCAGGAGTTCCCGGAAGACGTCTGGGACGGCCTCGCGGAGCTGGACCTGACAGGGCTGGGGGTGCCCGAGGAGTACGGCGGCTTCGAGACCGATATGGTCACGGCCAGCATCGTCAACGAGGAACTGGGCTACGGCCACCTCTCTGTTGCGACGGCGCTGTCGGTCCAGCACCTCGCGACCGCCTGTCTCCGCGAGTTCGCGACGGAAGCACAGAAAGAGGAGTGGCTTCCGGGGATGGCACGGGGCCGACCAGTGGGTGCGTTCGCGCTGTCGGAGCCACACGCGGGGTCGAACCCCGCGGAGATGTCGACACACGCCCGGAAGGAGGGCGAGGAGTACGTCCTCGACGGGACCAAACAGTGGGTCACGAACGGCGAGCGGGCTGGCGTCGTCGTGCTGTTTGCGAAGACCGACCCGGACGACCCGGATACCGTGACGCAGTTCCTCGTGCCCAAGGACACCGACGGCGTCGAGGTCGGGAAGAAGGAGGACAAACTCGGGTTGCGGGCCAGCGACACGACGACGCTCGTCCTCGACGACGCACGCATCCCGGCCGAGAACCGTCTCACCGAGGTGGGGAAGGGACTCAAGGCCGCGTTTTCGGTGTTGACCGAGGGACGTATCGCCATCGCGAGCCAGGCCGTCGGCCTGGCCCAGGCCGCGCTCGACGACGCAGTCGAATACGCTAACGAGCGCGAGCAGTTCGGCGAGCCGATCATCGAGCACCAGTCCGTCGCGGCGACGCTCGCGGAGATGCAGACCGACGTCCAGGCCGCGCGCCTGCTCGCGCGGGACGCTGCACGCCGCAACGAGGACGGTGTCGACCCCAAGGCTGCGAGCATGGCGAAGTTCTTCGCGGGCGAGACGGCCGTCTCGGTCGCCAGCGACGCGGTCCAGATTCACGGCGGGTACGGCTTCACCAAGGACTTCGACGTCGAACGGTACTACCGTGACGCGAAGATCACCACCATCTACGAGGGCACCTCCGAGATCCAGAAGAAGATCATCGCACGCCACCTCAAGGAGTGAGCCACAGGCACGCGATTCGCAGCCCTAATCGTACTCGTAGAACCCCTGCCCGGTCTTCTTGCCGAGGTCGCCGGCTGCAACCTTCCGTTTGAGCAAGTAGGCGGGCTTGTAACGGTCGCCCAGCTCCTCGTGGAGCGTTTCGGTGGCGTGCAGACAGACGTCGAGGCCGATGTGGTCGGCCAGCTCGAGCGGTCCCATCGGGACGTTCGTACCGAGTTTCATCCCGCGGTCGATGTCCTCCTTCGTGGCGACGCCCTCGTCGTAGGCCCGGACACCCTCGTTGATCCAGGGCATCAGGATGCGGTTCGAGACGAAGCCGGGTTTGTCCTCACACTCCCAGGTCTCCTTGTCCAGCGCCGCAGCGAACGCGTGGGCAGACTCGACGACCGCGTCGGCCGTCTTCTCGCCCACGACGATTTCGACACCGTCCATGACCGGGACGGGGTTCATGAAGTGGATGCCGACCACCCGGTCGGGACGGTCGGTTGCGCTCGCGATGGTCGTGACAGAGAGCGTGCTGGTGTTCGTCGCGAGCACGGCCCCGTCGTCGGTGATGTCGTTCAGGTCGGCGAAGACGTCCCGCTTGACGTCGATATCCTCGACGACCGCCTCGACGACGAGGTCACAGTCCCCGAGGTCGGCCAGGTCGGTCGTCCCGGTGACGCGCTCGCGAACGGCGTTGGCGTCCGCGCGGGAGCGACGGCCCTTCTCGACGTCGCGGTCGAGGTTGGACTCGATAGTTGCGAGGCCGTCCTCGACGAACTGCTGTTCGATGTCACGCACCGCGACCTCGAACCCCGAGGCGGCCGCGACCTGCGCGATGTCACTGCCCATGGTTCCCGCACCGACCACGCCCACAGTCTCGATGGCTCCGGTGGCGCCCGTCATCGCGTGGTCGTGGGGCCAGGTACGCCCTAAGTCTACCGGCTCAGTTCGTAGCCACTCTCGCGGTCCCAGGCCCCGCGGACGCCGTCACTGAGCTCGCGTTTCTGGACTTTGCCCGACGGGCTCCGGGGCAGCGCCTCCCTGATTGCGATGAAACGCGGAACCTTCAGGTATGGGAGTTGCCGTTCGCAGTGCTGACAGATATCGACTGGGTCGAGGTCGGTCCCTTCGGCAGGCACGACCACCGCCTTTATTTCTTCGCTGCCGCGTTCGTTGGTCACGCCGACCACAGCCGACTCGGCGACGCCCGGATTGGCGTCGATGACGCTCTCGATCTCCAGCGACGAGATCCGCCCGGCGACCGTACCCCTGTAGATGGAATTGTCGCGGTTGGCGACGAAATGGAGGAAGCCGTCCTCGTCCAGGTAGCCGATATCGCGGGTGTGGATCCACTGGTTGCGCCAGGCCTCGACGGTCCCTTCGGGGTCGTCGTAGTAGCCCTGCATCGTCGTGTTCGGTCGGGTCGGGCGGACGACGATTTCGCCGGTCTCGCCCGGACCGACCGGCCTGTCCTCGTCGTCGACGACCCGCACGTCCACGTAGGAGGCCGGCTTGCCGACACTGCCCGGCCGGCGATCGTCGGGTCGGTTGTAGGTTGCGATGGTCGCGACTTCAGTGACGCCGTACCCCTCGAGGACCGTGATACCGAACCGCTCCTCGAAGTTCCGGATGAGTTCCTCGTCGGTGTCGAACCCGAACCCGTGACCGATGGCCCACTCGACAGACTCGGCGCCACCCGCGGGCCCGCGCTCCTGGTTGTACAGCACAGACAGCATCCGGCTGAGATACAGGAAGGCAGTCGCCCCGCTGGATTCGAGCCGGTCCCAGAACCGGTCGGGGTCGAACTGTTGATCGAGGACGAACTCGGCCTCGGCCAGCAGCGTCCCCATCAGCCCGAGATGCAGGGTGAAGATGCTGTAGAGCGGAAGCGTCGTGAACACGCGGTCCTCGGGCCCGAACTCGAACAGCGCCACAGCTTCCCGCCCGGTGTTGACATAGGAGAAGTGTGGCAACATGACGCCCCTGGGGCGCTCCGCGGCGTGGCGCTGGACGTAGGTTATCGATGCAGTGTCGGTTTCGGAAACGTCGGCCCGTGGTGGATCATCCGGAGGGTCCCGGCGGAGGTCGCTGAAGGGGCGATACCCGTGGTTTTGGCCCTCACCCAGCAAGTATTCGGTGGTGACGTTCGGGACCTGGCCCCGGACAGCCTCGTAGGCCGAGCGGGTGTCGGCATCCACGAGGATGACGTCTGCACCCGTCTGCGAGAGGACGTACGCGAGCGTGTCGCCGGTAAAGCGCGTGTCGATGGGGGCCGCGACCGCGCCGAGTTTCGCAAGGGCAAAAACCGTACACACGTACGCGGGCGAGTTGTACAGCGACAGACAGACCGTGTCGCCGGGGTCGACGCCCGCCGACCGGAGCCCCCCGGCGACCGCGTCGGCCCGGTCGTCGAGTTCGCCATAGGTGAGGTGGCGGCCGCCGTGCCGGAGGTAGGGCGTGTCCGGACGCTGGGTGGCCTTGCGTTCGAGTGCTTCGGGCAGCGTCCGGACCGCGTCCGGGTCCCGCCTCATCCGGCTGCCTCCAGAGCACTGTCGATGTCAGCGACAGCGTCACGGAGCAACGAGGGAACGTCGTCTTCGAGGGTGTTCCTGCTGAAGTCACCCGAGTACCCGAACACACCCAGGGCGTGGACGGTCCCGCGGGCGCGAAACGCCACGCCGATCGACTGGACACACAGGGCTGCCTCGCCCTCGCTGACAGCCCACCCGCGCTCGCGGATCGTTTCGAGGTCCGCACGGAGCGTCTCCACGTCTGTCGTCGTCTTCCCCGTCAGTGCCGGCAGGCCGTGTCGCTCGACCACGCGGCTGACGGAGTCCTGGGGGAGTGTCGCCAGCATCGCCTTCCCCGGGGCGTGGGTGTGCAGATACGAGCGCTTGCCGACCCGGCCGTAGGTCTCGGCCGCTTCGTCGGGGACCGCCCGCTCGACGAAGATACCCCGCCCGAACTCCTCGACGACCCACCAGGCCGGACGGGCGATTGCCTCGGCAATCTCGGGCAGGACGGCAGTGACTGCCTCCCGGGGAGCGACGCCGTTGCGCGCGGCCATCCCGTGGGTGAGAAATCGGAGTCCCAGCCGGTAGGACCCGTCCGCTTCGACGACGTACCCCAGGGACTCGAGCGTTCCCAGATAGTTGTGGACGGTGCTTTTCGCCAGATCCAGCCGTTCTGTCAACTCGTGGAGCGTCGCACCGTCCTGTTGCTGTATCGTGGTGACCACCCTGAAGGCAGTGCGGACCGACTGTATCTCGCGGGTCGGGGCGTCCGGTATCATGAGCCCCCTGTTCTGACGTCGGAGGGTTATAACTATCGGCGATGGTGAATAGTATCCGACAAAATTCGGGACAGCACACCGATAGCATTCACACATGCTGAATTTTCCAGGTTCCGACTGGTCACTTGCCGGCTTTGCAGTACCCCCCTGACGAACGGTGCGGTCCTCTGTAACCAGTTCACCTCGGCTACCGACGACCGAGAAATCACGGGACGTCGTACCGAGTGTTCCATCCTGAAAGATCTAGTCGCAACGTTGTCAGCACGAGTGTTACCGACGCGTGCGGGAAGTTCCTTCACTAAGAGTGAAGATTGTACTGGCGGCGGTCAGATCACGTTCCCCTCTCGATAACGTAGTGCCACGGATCGCCCCATCCCATTACAAACATATATCTATCAAGCAACCGGTTGCGGTCCCGGGAGACAGGTGAGCACGGAGAGGGGGGTAGTCGACATCCTTTTCTCCGGCAACCGCATCGCGATTCGCGCGAGCAGAAGTGCTTCGCTGACGGGGCTTGCCGTGTCTTCGGGATGCACTGGCCCCGTCGGACGCCTCTGGAAGGTTCGAATCCGACCGTCGACATAAATATATTTGTGTTATACTACTAGTTTTTTTGTTATTTTACTCTGAGAACAAGAGATAAGCTTGCTTTCGACCTCGTTTTATCACTTCTTATTCATCATAGTTAACATCATAATTACTATAATAATCACAAATATAGTTTATTTTATTTTTTTACCGGACTCGTGTCGAACGGGGTATGCACTGGTAGATTCGGGAGGTCAGGGGGAATCGAGCGAGGTAACAGAAGGGTTGTCCCCGCTGTGTGGCGTGTGCCGCCGACGAACCCTGACAACGGCGCGCCGGGAGCGCGTTCACCGAACACTCCGCTGATTACCTCGGGCCGAGCAGCCCGCAGGGCATCGCGTTCCCCGGACGACGAGAGGCGGTGTGCGATCAGGACGTCGGACTCTGAGAAGGCGACGGCCGGGAGTGAAGTCGGTCGCTGGGTCGCGACCACCGGACTGACGCCCGGCGCACGACCGCGTGCGAGAAGTTGCGTGAGCGCCCCGGCAGCGATCCCGTCGAAGAAGGCGTGAGCCTCGTCGACGAGCAGCCACGGGAACCGGTCGACAGTGTCGGTAACCCGGGCGTGGTACAGTGCCTCGCCGACTGCAGCGACGACCGCATTCCTCGGTGCCACCTCCAGCGCCGAGACGTCCAGCACCGTCGCCTCGCCGGATGCGAGTTCGGTGGCCGACAGCCCCGCAGGGTCGAAGACGTTCCACGACGCAGCGAGACGGAAGTGGTTGCCCGCGGCCCGCCGCTGGCTCGACGGCGCGTCCGAAGCCGCGACGTGGTCGGCCATCCCGTCGAGTGTTTCGGCTGCCGTGGCAGCCTGCCAGACGAGTGCGCCGGCGCCAGTCTCCGGGGAGAGCCCCAGCAGGTCACACCACGTCCGTGCGTCGAGTGCCGACGCCGGAACTGCAGGCTCCTCGATGACCGTCGCTGGCACGTTCGCGTGCCCGTCGTCACTGACGCCCGATCCGAGGCCGCTGAACGACTCCATCGGGTCGACCACGACCGGTGCCAGGCCACGCACCCGTGCGAGTTCTTCCGCCAGGACGCCGAGTGTGTGGGACTTGCCGGAGCCACGCTTGCCGACCACCGACACCGCGTGTGGCCCGTCGACGTCGAGTGCCACTGTGGCCCCCTCGCTCCCGTCCAGCGCCAGGTACTCTCCGATCCGGGCATGCGGCGCGTCCTCCCCGCTGTCTGCTCGCCCAATAACGACTGTCACGGAAGTGCCTGGCTCCCGACCGTATTTGAACTTCCGGGCCCACGTCAGACGACCCCGCCCGGAACCGTGCGAATTTTTTATCCGCCATACGCCCGGTCGGGTGTGCAGTTTCTCTCAGCGGAGCGCCGGAACCCGTTCGGGATGTCCCCGCCCTGTGACCCGGGCGTCCACGGCGGTACGGGGACCGGCGTCCCCTTTACGGGTAAACCGTGGTCGGAGCGGTTCTTCCGGACGCTGGAGCGTGGTGACCTCGTCCGGAACGTCGATCTCGACCGGCGGGAAATCGTCCACGGCCGCACCTTCTTCTCGTATCTCCACATGTGCGTCCCGGACCACGCTCCCACGGCCGACGACTACGCGGCCATGGAGCCCTTCTTCGACGCGGAACTCCGGGCGATCACCGCCCACATCCTCCTGCCGGTCGGGTCACGCGCGACCGCAGCCGTCCTCGATACCTACACTGCCCGGCCCAGTACCGACCTCGACGTGGACGCCCTCCACGGGTCGGAGCTGCGGGGCTCGGGCTGGCTCGTGGTCCCGATCAAGGACCCGTCCGAGTGGTCCGACGGGGACGCCGAGCGCCTCGTTGACGGACTGCTCGAACTCCAGTCCACCGACTACCGGCGGCTGTCTGACCTCGGGCGGTTCTTCCCCGACGACGACCCTTACCTCGTTCGGTGAACGTATATCCTGTCCAAGACACCGGCACTGGCCGAGAATCCACGGAATACACGTCGGTGAAAGACATTATAAATCGTCCCCAAATTACATTTATACGTTTCCAGCACCTAACCGTGCACTCATGAAGAAGCAGGAACTGATTCACTTCCACACGCTTCTGGCGGAAGTTACCACCTACTGTCAGGAACAGGGACTGACGCTGGACCTCTCCTCGTACCACGACCAGGACATCCATCCGATGGCCATCAGCGAGGCGAAATCCGACCACGAGACTGCGGTGCTAGCGCTTGCCGGGGGAGTCGCGGATTCACTGGACCGAAGTGGTGAGGACAGCGAGTCGGTGCGGGCGAGTGCGGACAGACCGCAGTCGTCGGCCTGACCGGCAGTGACGTGGCGGCTGCTGCCGCCAACCAAAGCCACAGGTACCCCGGGGGCGACGGTCACGTATGACCCAAACGCTCGACGGAGCGACAGCAATCGTCACCGGCGCGAGTTCGGGTATCGGCGAGGCGACGGCACACAGGCTCGCTAACCGGGGAGCCAGCGTCGCTCTCGCTGCACGTCGCACTGACCGTCTCGAAGCCGTCGCCGATGCCCTGCGCGAGGAGGTAGCCGTCGACGCGCTGGTCGAGACGACGGTCGAACGGTTCGGCAGTCTCGACATCCTCGTGAACAACGCTGGCCTCGGCCGCGGGAGCGATGTCGCCGAGATGACGACCGAAGAGTACAGGACCATGATGGGAACCAACGTCGACGGCGTTTTCTTCGCGACGCGTGCCGCGCTCCCGCACCTGCGCGAAAGCGAGGGCAATCTCGTCTACGTCGGTAGTTTCGCCGGCCAGTACCCCCGACCGTTCAACCCCGTCTACGCCGCGACGAAGTGGTGGCTGCGGGGGTTCGCACTCAGCGTCGAGGCGAGCGTCGGGCCGGACGGCGTCGCCGTGACTGTGGTCAACCTCTACCGCCGGGACAAACTCGAGTTCTTTTAGAAAAGCCAGCGCAGTTACAGAATGACGGTTTTGTAGCGGAGGAACTCCTCGATGGTCGTGCCCAGTCCCTCCCGGCCGATGCCCGAGGCTTTGTTCCCGCCGAAGGGGAAATCCCCCAGCCCGTGGGAGGGTGCCCCGTTGATGCGCACCGCGCCCGCGTCGACCCGCTCGGACAGCGACAGTGCCCGGTCGTAGTCGGAGGTGAACACTGCTGCGTCCAGGGCCAGGTCACCGGCATTCGCCACCTCGACGGCTTCCTCCTCGCTCTCGAAGGTGGTGACGGCCGCCACTGGTCCGAACTGCTCTTCGGTGAGGATGCGCGCGTCATGGGGCACGTCCGCCAGCAGCGTCGGGTCGAACCAGACGCCGTCGGCCTCGCCACCCCGGACCAGTCTGGCGCCCTTCTCGACGGCGTCGTCGACCAGTTCCTGCACCCACTCGGCCTGGTCGGCGTCGATTAGCGGCCCGACCGCCGTCGACTCCGCGAAGAGGTCGCCCTGCTCCCAGTCGTCCATCTCGGCGTCGATGCGCTCGACGAGTTCGTCGTGGACGGACTCGTGGGCCAGCACCCGACTCACTGCCGAACACCGCTGGCCCGCGTACTTGAGCGA
>PXSU01000092.1:14659-15471 GCA_003022745.1 Halobacteriales archaeon SW_9_67_25 | reverse complement strand
TCACAAACGGCTTTCTTGAGGATGTGATAGAGGGCCTGGGCACATACAACCTTGAAGAAAACAACTACGACTTCGAAACCGATATACGGAACAACGCACTCACGGTCGAGAAATTGAGAAGGACGGACGGAGAGTTCATCGTCGACGAAGTCGACTACGCAGACGACCAGATCGTACTGGAAGCATACGATGTCTCAAACTACGAAAACAGCAATCAATTGCTTGAAAACGTCTGGAACGACGAATCAGGAAGCTACGACAACTTTGGAGAAATCAAACAGGAATTCGAGCAGGGAGAACACCAGACACTCGAACAGGCAGCACAATCACTGGAAGCAGCGAGCTAATTACAAATTGCATTCGATGGCACCAGCTTATCTGACTCGACTCTGCACGTTCATAAACTCCCGTCAGAATGGAGAAAGAGGTGGTCGATTTCCTTCATCAGTCCATCAAGATCTCGGTCTGGCTGGTCGCGCACCCACGAGAACATGTTGTAGATCGCCTCTTTGAGGCCGTGTTCGAGCTGTGCTCGGAGCGACGAGGCTTTCGAGACGAGTCGCTCCGAGACGCTCGATTCCGGACCAAGGCGAAGAAGACTGTAGGTGAGCATCTGAAGGTGCCAGTGGCGACTGGCACCATCAGAATCACGCACCTCGCAGTCTCCAGGGCCGAGATCTTGCTTTGAGTCCTCGAAGAACGTCTCGATTCGCCACCGACAGGAGTAGCTCCGAATGATATGGGCCGACGGAGCGTCGATCTTGTTCGTTGCGAGGTACTTGACCGGGTTTTCCTCGTCCTCGTCAGTGACC
>PXSU01000092.1:0-14631 GCA_003022745.1 Halobacteriales archaeon SW_9_67_25 | reverse complement strand
ATCGACGCGCATCTCCTGGTTTGCGTAGGTCACTTTCCGGTTGCTCCGAAGCGGACCGATCCAGTCCTTGCCGTATGATTCGACGTGTGTGATCAACCCCGAGTCGTGGGCAAACCACGAATCGAAGAGATAGGTGGCCGCAGGCACACCTATCTCTTCTTCCAGTTCCGTGATTATCTCGCGGGCAAGTTCGTACTTCGTCTCAATCTCGTCTTGGCGGTTTTCGTCGTCGGCTTTCTCGTACTGGCGAAACGTGAGCGGGTAGGAAGTTTTGTCGTCAGTGTAGAACGCGTAGACGAGATCCTGTCCCAGGACAGGTTCGCCTTCGGTGTGATCGTAGAACTTGCCAGCACCGGGAAGGTCCTTCCCGGTTCGCTGGAGTACCGAATCGTCGATGACGATGTAGCCGTCCTGTGACCACCGCGTCTCACCGTGTTTTTGCAGTTCCTCTAACCGCTCGTGGTTGAGGTGATCTTCGTCCCAGTCGTACTCGGTGAGGAACTTGTTGAGTGCTCGGTCACTTCCTGCCGGAAGGACCTCTCGGGCGATCCCGGTGACGGTCTTGCTGCGGCCCGCAGCAAGACCTGTCACGTACGATTTGGCGTGATGAGTCTGGTGATACGACAGCGAGTCGAACTCGTCCAGCGGGTCGGTACACGACAGGAAATCTGTTATCGGCAGCATCAGCCGTTGACGCCGTCTACATCACGCCCCTACTTAAACGTGCAGAGCCGAGTACCGTCACTAAGTACAACCTCAGCAAGTCACAGACACTGAGGGCACCGTAAGAATGGGATGAGATAGATATTTTCCCCTGAAATGCGGTAGTAGAGAGTTTGGTACTCCTAATCAGGTGTGAAAAGAATATTTTGACTGCGCCCTCAGACACTTCAATAGATACGGTCAGCCGATTCGAGGCCCGGAACATCTGCCAGTTCTTCTCGCACGTCGGTACCGGTCATCGGTGTGGTAAGTCGCACGGTGATTATTGCGAGTCTTTACCGCCACGGCGAAGCGAGACGAGAGTTACGCGCCGTGAAGCACCGATAGCTGTGACCAAGCACGAAAACAATCGCACTAGTCACTATGAGACGGGTATGGCCTGTACCCTCTGTGACCTGCCGACACCCGCGTCCCCGGTCAGTGCCGACGACGTTGACGGCCAGTTCTGCTGTCAGGGCTGTCTCGAGGTCGCGGTGGTCATCGTCATGGCAGTCGCGGCGGGCAACTACTACGAGGGCCGGGTCAAGCGCGGCGCACTCGAGTGGCTTTCGGCGCTGACGGCGCAACGGATCGACGAGGCGCGCCGGCGGAGTGCCGACGGCACCGAGACGGTCCGGATCGAGGAGCTGCAGCCGGGCGACGAGGTCGTCGTCCGCCCCGGCGAGAAGGCCGTCGGCGGGGCCGTCGTCACCGACGGCCGGCTGGTCCTCGGGGTCGGTAAGGACGCGACCAGCACGCTGGACCGGGTGGTCGCCCTCGACAAGACCGGGACGCTCACGACCGGCGAGATGCGCGTCCTCGACTGGTCGGGCGACAAACGGACTCTCCGCCGGGCCGGTGCCGTCGAGCAGTACGCCGACCACCCCGTCGCCGAGGCCATCGCCGAGGAAGCCGGCGCGACTGGGGCCACGATCACCGGCTTCGAGACCCATCCCGGCAGCGGCGCGAGCGCGCGGCTCGTCGACGAGGCGGAGGCGGACGAAGCGGAGGCGGACGGGGCGGGCGGGGACCGACTGGTCCCCGGTCACCGCGACACTGGGCGAGCGCGACCGCGTCATTGCCGTGTCGGTCGGGGGGCGGGCACGGGCGTACCCGCTCGCGATCCTCAACTGGCACGAGGTCGTCAACGATTCCTTCGGTGGGCCGTTGCTCGTCACGTACTGTCCCCTGTGTGGCTCCGGCGTGACCGCCGAGCGACGCGTCAACGGGTGCGAGGCAACCTTCGGCGTCTCGGGGTACCTCTGGCAGCGCGACCTCGTGCTCTACGACGACCGCACGGAGTCGCTGTGGAGCCAGATCCTCGGACAGGCCGTTCGCGGGTCCCGGACCGGCAAGCGCCTCGCCTTGCGCCCCTCCACGATGACCACCTGGGGCGAGTGGCGCGAGGCATATCCGGAAACCGAGGTCCTGGTGCCCCCGCCCGAATCGGGCACGGTCACCGGCCGGGGACGCCGGAACTACAACACGAACCCCTACAGCGACTACGAGGACTCCCAGCCGCCTGACTTCTCGGACGGCGAGGACGACGAGCGGGTACCCCCGCGGGCGCTCGTGCTCGGCGTCGCGACCGACGACGCTGCGCGGGCCTACCCGTTCAAAACCGTTCTCGACTCGGGCGGCGTCGTCAACGACCGCGTGGGCGACCTGCCGGTCGTCGTCGCGAGCACGCACGACTCGATGGTGGCCTACGACCGTCGCGTGGGAGACGACGCCATCCAGTTCGGCCGCGACGGCGACGCGCTCGTCGGCGGCGAGTCACGCTGGGGGATCGTCTCGGGGCGGGCACGCGACGGCCCCCACGAGGGCACCGACCTCGACCGAGCCAACGACCGGAGTCCGATGTTCTGGTTCGCCTGGCGGGACTTCTTTCGCGGAACCGAGGTATACGGGGAGTCGGTCTGAGAACCGGAACCGGGACTGGCGGGGCGACCGACGCGCCCAATGACGTGCCTTTTTACGGGATGCCACCGTACCTCGCCCCAAGAATGTTCAACGCAATCGTGAGCGCGGACACGCTCCAGTCGACACTGGAGTCGGTGGGCGTGCTGGTCGACGAGTGCAAGATCCATCTGGACGACGACGGTCTGGTCATCCGCGCGGTCGACCCCGCCAACGTCGGGATGGTGGACCTCTCGCTGGACGCCGCGGCCTTCGAGTCCTACGAGGCCGACGGCGGGCTCATCGGCGTGAACCTCGTCCGCCTCCAGGACATCGCCGGCATGGCCGACTCCGACCAGCTGGTCCACCTCGAACTCGACGAGGAGACGCGCAAGCTCCACATCTCCATCGACGGCCTCGAATATACGCTCGCGCTCATTGACCCCGACTCCATCCGCGAGGAGCCCGACCTCCCGGACCTGGACCTGCCGGCGACGGTCGTCATCGAGGGCCGTGATATCGACCGCGCGGTGACGGCGGCGGACATGGTCAGCGACCACATCGAACTCGGCGTCGACGACGAGGAGGGCGTCTTCTACGTGAGGGCGGAGGGCGACACCGACGACGTCCACCTCGAACTCGGCACCGAGGACCTGTGACCATGGAACTGGGCGAGGAGTTCCCCGTGAAGCTCCACTTCGACATCGCCGAGGGACAGGGCCAGGTCACGTTCATGCTCGCGCCGCGCATCCAGAACAACTAGTCTTGCGGGTGTCTGACGTACCGTTTTGTACGAGGAGTGCCCAGAGACGGGTATGCCGAGCCTCGACGAGGCCTACGACGGGGATCAGTGGACGGAGCGGGACCCGTGGCAGGTGTACGGCGGGGTGGTACTCGGGCTCGTCGGGGCGACCGCAATCCTCGGGGCCGTCGGGCTGGTCGCGGTCGTCGGCGACACAACCGCCGCCAAGGGCCAGGCGGGAGTCCTCGCAGGGCTAGGAGTGCCCGCCATGCTGCTCGCAGTCGTTCTCGTCCTGCCCGCGAGCACGCGCCAGCAACTGGGCGTCGTTCTCGGGTCGGCAGTGACCGTGGTCGGCGTCTGGCTGTTCGTCCACGCCTACCCGGCACGCTGGACACAGACGGCCGACCCGCTGGCCTTCGAGACGGTCATGGTCTACGGCCTCGGCGGTGCCGTCGCGCTCTGGTACGTCTTCGCGGCGCTCGCGACGGTTCGCCTGCGCAACAACCCACAGGGAACCGTCACGCTGGAAGTCGTCCGCGACGAGGGGACGCGCACCGTCGAGGTGAGCCGCGACCGCTACGACGAGATGGTCAGCGACGGCGGCGACGCGAGTGCGGTCATCAGGGAACTCGACGGCGAGGAGTGACCCTCGGTTTTTTTGCGGGCCGGCCACCAATCCTTACGCCGTGCAGCCACTCCACGCGCGCTACCCGTTCCTGTCGGCGGCCCGCGAGGCCGTCCAGGCGGCCGGCGTCGACCTCGCGGCCGTCGTCGCCGACGAGCAGGCGGTCGTCGAGCGTGCCCTGGCCCGCGTCGAGGGCGCGCTCCAGGAGGGGGGTATCGGCGAACCCCACCGCCGGACACGCGTGGAGTTGCTCTCCTATCCCGTCGCGCGGGTGCTCGTGTCCATCGTCGACGAGCACGTCCTCGTCCACAAGTACGCCCGCGCCGAGGCCGCCACCGCACACGAACGGTTCAGCGAGGAACTCGCCGCCGACACCGACCTCAAGAGCACGCAGGCGAGGACCATCCAGTTCAGGGACCTGCTCGCGGAGTTCGACCTCGACGGTGCGGTCCGCGAGACGCCCGACGAGTACCGGGTGGGCGTGGGCGCGTACCTCGAACACGCCGCCGACCAGTGGGGCGAGGAGTGGCGGCTGGTCAACCGCGACCTGCAGGACGGCGAGGTACCCCTCTCCAAGGGGGAACTGCTGGTGCTGCTCCGGCAGGCCGTCCGCCACCGTGTCGAGGATGGGCTGCCGCTGGACGTTCCCGAGGCCGTCGCCACGCATCTGGCGGGCGACACCGACCGCGTCGAGGAACTGCTCGCGGAACTGGAGCTGACCCGCGATATCGACACCGTGGTCCCGGACCTGTTTCCGCCCTGCATGAAACACTTGCTCGACCGGATACAGAAGGGCGAACACCTCGAACACCACTCCCGGTTTGCCATCGCCGCCTTCCTGACGAGCATCGGGATGAGTACCGACGACATCGTGGAAATGTTCCAGGTCAATCCGGGCTTTGGCGAGGAGGTGACCCGCTACCAGGTCAACCACATCCGCGGGGCGACCAGCCCCACCGAGTACTCGCCCCCCTCCTGTGCGACCATGCAATCGTACGGCGACTGCGTGAACATGGACGACCTCTGTGAGGAGATCGCCCACCCGATGGGCTACTACGAGCGGAAAATCGAGGACACAGAGGACGACGAACTGGTCGACTGGCGCGAGCGTCAGGAGTCGAAGTCCTGACGTTCCAGCCAGATGCCGGCGAGAGTCATCAGGAGGATGAAGCCGGCGAGAACGCCCACCAGGGCCAGCCCGCCGGTCGGCGTGAGTTCCGTTCCGGGCGCGGTCTCGCCGTAGGTGCGGCCGACGACGACAGCGGCGACGACGAACAGCGCAACCGCTCCCGCCGAGAGCGCGACCTGCCGGACCATCTCCGCGTCGACATCCATGCCCGCCGGTTCCAGAGGAACGGGCAAAAGCGCTTCGAAGCCGTCGTTGGCGGAAACCCGCCGACGGCCGGCCGACCGACGGGTCTAAGCCCGTCGAACACCTACGTTTCAACTGGACGCGAACGGAGACACACCAGCGTCCGAGAACCATGACTCCCCACGACCACCACGCCACACTCGACCGGAAGGCGGGGTCGGCCGACCGGGTCGCGCTCGCGCCCGACCTGCGCTCGATGCCCGACCGTGCCGCCCGCGCCTGGGCCGAACGCATGGCCGTCCGTCCGGCCGGCGATGGCAGCTACGCCGTCGACAGCGAGAGCGGCGCGACGTACGTCGTCGACGCCCTCGGCGGCACCTGTACCTGTCCGGACGCCACCATCCGGGGCGAGACCTGCAAACACCGCCGGCGCGTCGCAATCGAGATTACCACCCGCCGCGTCCCGCCGCCCGGTCACCGGCGCGCGAGCTGTCCGGCCTGCGGAATCGAGACGTTCGTCCCCGAGGACGGCGACCCGCCGGAACTCTGTGAGGCCTGCCACGTCGAAACCGGCGACGTCGTCCTCGTGGAGTGACCGAAGGGTCCGCGTAGCGGTGCCGGAATCAGAACTCCCCGAGACTCGTCCGCGAGGATTCGCCGGTCAGTTCCGCGAAGTCGACGCCCTCGGCGATGGCAGTCTCGCGCTTGACGCGGTAGTTGCCCCCGTCGGTGGTGTAGAGGTCGCCCGGATGGAAGAAGTACCAGTCCTCGCGGTCGAACCGCACCCCGATCCGTGCGCGGGCGCCGAAGTTCTGCGAGAAGTACAGCAGCGACTCGACCTCAGAACCGTCGAGATAGATGGGGTCGCCCGAGGAGGATTTGGCCTCGATGGCGTAGAAGCGCTCGCCGTCGCCGGCGAGCACGTCCGGGAGGTCCCGCTCGGTGGCGCTCCCGCTGGCGGGCGCGCGCATCACGGCAAAGCCCGCCTCGTCGAGCCTGTTCACGAGTTCGCGCTCCCGGCGCTCGCCTTTCCGGTTGGCCATCGCCACACAGTGGGGTCCCGGATGGCTTAAACTGTCGGCCGAACCCGACACGCGCATAACGCTCCGTTCCGTAGCCGCCGACAGTGCGAGGGTACGCTACCAGTCTCGGAAACGCGGTCACCGCGCTCCTGGACCGGGCTGGCGTCATCGCGCCCGACCGTCTCTCACGGACCGTCGACCTGGCCTGGCCCCGCGTGATAACGGGCTTTGCCATCATGTCCAAACAGACCGTCGACCTCGCGTTCGTCGGGTGGGCGGTCGGCTCGGAGGCGGTCGCGGGGCTGGCCTTTGCCTACGCGTTCTGGCTCATCGCGAAGTTCGTCGGGGTCGGCGTCGTCGGCGGGACGGTCGGACTCGTCTCCCAGAACTTCGGGGGCAACGAGCGCGGCCGGGCGTCGACGGTCGTCACGCAGAGTGTGTGGCTCGCACTCGCCCTGTCGGTGCCGGTCGTGGTGGTCTACGCGCTCTTTGCGGACCCTCTGGTGGGGTTGCTCAGTTCGGACGCCGCCTTGACCCGGGCCGGGGCAACCTATCTCGCCATCGTCGCGCCCGCGCTGACCTTCGAGTTTCTGAACCTCGTCTGTAGCCGGACCTACGCCGGCGTCGGTGACACCCTCACCCCGATGGTCGTCAGGGCCGGCGCCGCGGCCGCAAACGTCGTCGTCAGCGGCGTCCTCGTGTTCGGATTCGGTCTCGGCGTCGCCGGCGTCGCTATCGGGACGCTCTTCTCGACGGGGCTGTCGGTGGTTGCCTTCTCGTGGGGAATGTTCGGCCGTTCCTACGGCGTGCCGGGGCTGGCGGCCAGTCCCGTCGCGCTGTCGGTCCGCGGGCCCCACTTCGACCGCGAACTCATGGGTCAGCTGGTCGAGGTGTCGGCGCCCATCGTCGCCCGGCGCGTCCTGGAGGGACTGGTCGCGTTTCCCCTCCTGTGGATCGCCGGCACCTTCGGTCCGGTCGTGGTCGCGGCCTTCGAGATCGGCCGGCGCGTCCGGGCAGTCATGACCGGGTTCAGCTGGGGCTTTTCCATCGCATCGAGTTCGCTCGTGGGCCAGGCCCTGGGCGACGACGACGAGGGCGAAGCGACCGCCTACGGCGCGGCGATCATCCGCCTGTCGGTGGTGGTCTACGCCGTCGCCGCCCTCGTGGTGCTCGCGCTCGCGGGACCCATCGCGGGGCTGTTCGTCGCCGAGCCCGCCGAAATCGCACAGGCAGCCGTCTTCATCCAGGTCTCCGCTGTCAGTGCGGTCGCGTTCGGCCTCGACGGGTCGGCGACCGGGGCGTTGCGCGGCGCCGGCGACACGCGCTGGCCGTTCGTCGCCAGCGTCGTCGGCCGGTACGCCTTCGCGCTCCCGGCTGCCGCGCTGGGGCTGGTGACACCGCTCGGCGTGGCGGGGCTCTACCTCGCGCTGGTCCTGGAGATGGCCGTGCCGGCGCTCGCCAACTACTGGCGGTTCCGGACCGGCCGCTGGAAAACCATCAGCCGCGCGTACCGGCCGGCAGCCTGAACCGCTGCAATCCGGACGATTCATACCCCGGGAGGTGTAGCCATGCAGGTCTCCAGTACAGACACGGCACCGGCACTAAGTCGCGGGGACGGCCTCGTCTCCAGGCTCCTCCACTCCGAGCGGGACGACCCCGAGACCGACCCGACCGTCACGCGGGTCAGGGTCGAGCCCGGCGCGTCACAGGTCCACCACAGCCACGACCCCGAACAGGTGTACGTCATCGTCGCGGGCGAAGGCGAGATGACCGTCGGCGACGAGCGCCTGGAGTACGTCTCCGCGGCGACGCCAGCGTTCCCCCGCGAGGAGGTCGAGGCCTTCTACGAGGAGTGACACAGAGACGACTCCTCGGACGGGCTTCGTTACCTCTATAGTGGCGAGTGCAGAGACACTCACATGGAGCGGCTTCAGGAGTCGGTTAAGACGGCACCGATCATCGACAGGAACGGCTACTCCTACCTGATCCACCCGATCAGCAACTGCGTCCCCGCGCTGGACCCGGAACTGCTCCGGGAGACCGTCGTCCGCATCATCCGGAAGGCGGAACTGGAGAACGTCGACAAGATAGTCACGCCCGAGGCGATGGGTATCCACCTCTCGACGGCCGTCTCGCTGATGACCGACATCCCCCTCGTCGTGATCCGCAAGCGGAAGTACGGCCTGGCGGGGGAGGTCTCGCTCGCGAAGTCGACGGGCTACTCCGAGAGCGAGATGTACATCAACGACGTCTCGGCCGGCGACCGGATTCTCGTCCTAGACGACCTCATCTCGACCGGCGGCACGATGCGCGCCATCGTCCAGGCGCTTGACGATATCGGCTGTGACATCGTCGACATCATCATCGCAATCCGGAAAGTGGGCGGCAAGAACCCACTGGCGGGTATCGACCACCCCGTCAAGACGCTCATCGACATCGAGGTTGCCGACGGCGAGGTGACCATCGTCGACGAGACCGGCAGCGACGGCGAGGAACAGACACTCGCGCAGTGACTACTCCTCCCGTTCTCCCTGGAGGGTTGCTCGGACCCGTGTCACGTAGGCGTTCGTCTCCCAGCTCCGGGCCTCGCTCATCGTCCTCAGTAGCGCCTCGGCTGTCTCGCCGTCGAGTCGACCGGCGCGGACGACCGCGAGGACCAGCGACGGCGTCGTGACTAGCAGCCGTCGGTCCCGACGTCCGTGATTTCGAAGCGTGCACCCCCCTCGTCGCTCTCTGTCACCGCGACCGACCAGCCGTGTGCCTCGGCGACCTCGGCGACGATGGCCAGCCCGAAGCCGGTGCCGTCGTCGGCGGTCGAGTAGCCGCTCTCGAAGACCCGCTCGCGACTGTCGGCGGGGATACCCGGCCCGTCGTCGGCGACGTAGAAGCCGTCCTCGCGGTCCCCGACGGTGATGGTCACGTCCTCACCGCCGTCGTCGGACTCTGCCCGACTGCTCGTGGAACCGTGTTCCACGGCGTTCGCAAACAGGTTCTCCAGCAGTTGCTTGAGCCGGTCGGGGTCGGCACGGATGGCCCGGTCGGTGTCGACGTCGAGCGTGGCCGCGGCCGTCTCGACGGTGTGCCAGCAGTCCTCGACGAGGGCCGCGAGGTCGACCGATTCGACATCGCTGACAGGTTCGCCCTCCCGGGCGAGGGTCAGGAGGTCGTCGATCAGCGCCTGGCTCCGCTGGAGGGCGGTCGAGGTATCCTCGAGGTGTTCGCTGTCACACTCTTCGCGGGCCAGCTCGAGCCGCAACTCGGCGACGTTCAGGGGGTTGCGGAGGTCGTGGCTCACGACCGAGGCGAACGATTCGAGGCGTTCGTTCTGTCGTTCGAGTTCTCGCTCGCGCTCCTTGCGGTCGGTGACGTCCCGGCTGATGGTCACGACGCCTTCGACCGCGGGGTTGTCGAGCTGGTTGATGCCGTCGACCTCCAGCCAGCGCAACGCCCCGTCTGCAGTCCGGAACCGTACCTGGACGCGGTCCGTCGCGCCGGGATTGTCGAGGAGGGACGCAAACGTTTCCAGCACCGCCTCTCGGTCCTCCGGGTGGACCAGGTCGAACCCCTCGGTTCCTTCCAGTTCCGATGGGGGGTAGCCGAGGACCCGCTCGACCGACGAGTTCGCGTACTTGACTGTGCCGTCCTCGTCCAGCACCGTGATGATGTCCCGCGCCTCCTCGAGGAACGCCCGGTACCGCTCCAGATCGCGTTCCCGCTCGATCCGCGCGGTGACGTCGTGGGCGACGCCGACGAGCCGCGTGATCTCGCCGTCGACCGTTACTGGCGTCAGCGTCGTCTCGAAGGTTTGTGTCCCATCCGGGCCCTCCAGTTCTTCCTCGTACCTGATCGGTTCACCACGCTCCAGACACCGCCTGTAGTTTGCGACGATCTCGCGTCCGGTTTCCTCCCCGAAGACCTCGACCGGCGTTTTGCCACGGATCGAGTCTGGGGAGACCTCCATGATGGTGGCATTGGCTGGATTGACTCGTCGAAGTCCGAACTCGGCGTCGCCGTCGCTTCCGTCCACGTCGACGAGAAACAGCGAATCGCCCACGTTCTCGAAGACGCTCTCGTACTCCTCTTTGAGCCGGCGCAGTTCCTGCTCGCGTTCCTTGCGGTCGGTGATGTCTGTGTCCAGTCCCACGAGCCGCTGGGGCGTCCCCTCGCTGTCGGTCCGGACGTACGCCTCGGAGTAGATCCAGCGCACCTCCCCGCGGTCGGGGTGGGTGCGAAACTCGAAGGCGATAGTGTCAGAGTCGGACAGATCGGGTTCGGTCTGGATCCGTTCGACCCGGTCGCGGTCTGCGGGGTGGACACACGTCTCGTAGAACGCTTCGACGGTGGGTATCCGGTCGGATTCGATCCCGTACAGCCGCTCGAAGGGTCCATGGCGCCTTTCGGTCCCGGATTCGAGGTCGATCTCGTAGAGAATCGAGTCGGTCACGTCGAGGGCGTATCGCATCCGCTCGGTGGTGGCCTCGAGTTCCTGCTCGCGTTCCCTGCGCTCGGTGATGTCGCGGGCCAGACAGACGTACTCGTCGCCCTCCGTCTTCGAGACGACGTGGTCGCCGACGAACGTCGATCCGTCCGCACGCTCGAAGGACGTCTCGCCGTGGAAGTATCCGTCCTCGTCGAGTGCCGGCGCGATTTCTTCTGTCACGTCCTCGAACGCCTCCTCGGCGTAGACGAAATCCCACGATTCACCGACTATCTTGTCGGGGTCGTACCCGAACAGCGACGCGTAGGCGTCGTTGACCGTGACGAAGCGGAGGTCCTCATCGAGGAACGAGATGCCCTCGCGTGCAGTCTCGATGGCGTGGAGTTGCCGCTGCCGTTCGGTCCGCATCCGCGCTCTCTCGACGGCGTTCTCGATCCGGGCGGCCAGCAACTCGTACTGTTCCGCCCCGCCGCCCTTCTGGACGTAGTCGGTGACGCCAGCCGAGATGGCGTCGCTGGCGACTTCCTCGCTGCCCTTGCCGGTAAAGAGAATGAAGGGGAGGTCCGGGTGCTCCTCGCGCACGCCGTCGAGAAACGCCAGGCCGTCCATGCCCGGCATGTCGTAGTCGGAGACGACGCAGTCGAACGTCCCGACCCCGAGCCGGTCCAGTCCCTCGCTCGCACTGGCCGCCGTCCGGACCTCGAACCGGTCGTCCTCGCGTTCGAGAAAGGTGCCTGCCAGGTCCGCGAACTCCTCGTTGTCGTCGACGTGGAGAACCAGAACCTGCTCGTCCATACGCCCGGAAGACGACACAGGAATAAAAACAATATCATAATAAAACATCATTTTCCGGCGGCGCACGCAGCACCGCTTTTTTATCGGGCCGCCCGGATACCGAGCATGGCACACCTCGACCCGCTTCCCGCCGATGCCGAACCCGAACTCGAAGAGGAGTTCGAACTGTTCGAGGAGGTTCTCGGGTTCGTCCCGAACAGTCTGCTCACGATGCAGCGCAAACCCGCTATCGTCGCGGGGTTTCACGCGCTCACCGAGGCGGTGATGGAGGAGGCCGACGAGGTCGACGACGAGATCGTCGAACTGCTGGCCGCGATCAGTCTCTATGGGTTCCTGAACCGGTGGAACGACACGCTGGCGACCGACCTCGAAGACGGTCCCCGCCAGACGGGCGAGCGGGTCCTCGGGGAGGAGTGGGACCCCGGCAAGCACGTCGAGGACTGACCGCCTACACGGGTACCGGAATCCACCACACTCGACTCCGGCTGCCGACCTTCTTGCTCGTCAGCTCCGTCTCCCCCTCGAGTTCGTGGAGTTTGTTCAGCGCGGTCCGCCGCGAACAGCCCAGTTCCTCGGCCACTTCGCTGGCCGTCAGCGGCTCGGCGTAGTCCTCGCGCGACTCGAATACCCGGGTCACCGCCGAGAGCGTAAACTCCGTGTCGCGTCCCTGGTCACTCATGGGTGATCCGACGAACGCCACCCCTTTATCGATTCCTACGAGCGCAATTTCGGCCGGAATCATCGCCCCACCCGGACAACCAGCGTGGTGCGCCACCGGCCGTCGGCAGTCGTCACCCGGAGGTCGAACGCGACGGCGAGCACGTGCGTCCGGCCGGCCCGCTCTTGGACGACGACAGCGCGGTCGACGCGACAGGGCCCGAACTGTCTGTCCGGGCCGCCCGGGCAGTTGTCCGCCTCCCAGGCTGCTGCCCGCGAGCCGTTGTAGGTGATGTCGTAGACGATTCCCTCCTCGACGCGGGAACGGCCGAGTGTCGATATGTCGGCTGCGAGTCGCCCCCTGACAGCCGTGACTGCGCCCGTCCGGTTCGACCACGCGTGGGCCTCGGGAATCCCGGTCACGGCGTCCTGTACCCCCCGGTCGAGTATCCGCTCGCCGTCCCGGACCGGGTCCACACCTACGTCCGCCGCGCCGACGTCCTCGTGGTAGCCCAACTGGAGGTACGCGAGCGTCATCGGGACGAGCGCGACGACGAGCGCAGCGGCCGCGAGCAAGACGAACTGGCCCCGGGTGCGCCCGCTCACGCGTACCACACCCTGATGGTAACTGTCCCTTCGGTCGTCGTGACCGTCGCCGTTCCCGTGGGGACGCCCGCCGGCAATCGGTGGCCGACGGTCCCGTACTCCGTCTCGACGCGGAACAGCACGTTCGGCGGCAACACGCGCTCGACGCGGCGTGCCAGTTCCGGCCCCTCCCGCTCGAAGGCCGACACCGAGGCCACGAGTTCCCGGAGGCGGGTCTCCTCCCCGTGTCTCGGCGGCTCGTTGGCCAGCAGCGTCGCCGCGTCGGCGGCGTAGACGTCGAGCTGTGCCTCCTGGGTTGGCGCGGCCGGCACCCCCAGGGCGAACGTGACGGCGACGCCAACGAGCAGGAGGACACCGAGCGCCGCCTCGATGATGGTGAGCGGGAGTTGCCCTCTATCCATCGACCGTCACCGCCAGTCGTCCCTTCTCGGTCCTGACCGGTTCGTACCGGATCACGACGCTCCCGTCCGAGAGCGGCCCGACGGCCTCGAAGCGCAGGCGTGCCGTCTCGACAGTCGTGACCGGCACCTCGTAGGTTCCGTTCAAACCGGAGGCGTTGTGGAGGCGGACCCGACCGTTGACCCGGACAGTCCGCATCGTCGTGTTGACCGGTGGCCGGAGCGTCAGGTTCAGACTCGTGGTCCGTCGCGGGATTGTCACCGACCTGGTTCCTTCGAAGGAGGGTTCCAGTGTGCGCAGCCGACTCCGTTCGAGGAGAACAGTTCTCTCGAAGGTAATGCCGTTCTTCGGTGGCCCGTCGGTGACGAGCGTGCGCCCGTCGAGTGTGATCCGGACCGACGCCTCCTGCGGGAGTCCGTACCGGTTCCGGAGGTCCGTCGCAGTCAGGTTCGCGAGTGCCGACTCGTTCAGGACGTTTTGCCGTTCGGTCACTGGCGCTTCTGCCCGGACAAGTGTCTCCGACAGTCCGACGGCGGCTCTCCGGTCGAGCGCCTGCCTGTCCGCTCCACGGAGCGCCGCCTCGGCTGACAGGACTCCGACGACGAGCGTCCCGGTCAACAACAGGAACGCGATGCCGACCGCCGGCAAGGAGGTTTGTGCCCTCATGATCGGTCCACCAGTTCGACCGTCCGGTTCGTCTTGCCCTCGGCCGCGCGGACGACGAGGGTGTCGCCGCTCTTCCAGGTGCTCTCGACTGTTTGTACCGTCGAAGGTACCGAGAGGTTCGTCCGTGCGTCGAGGTCGGCGTCGTGGTGGTCGAGCACGAGCGTCCCGTTCCGGAGGACGAGCCTGTAACTCCCGTCTCGGATGGTCGGCGGAAGCTCCGTTCGCACCCGGGCCACGGTCGTGCTCCCGGAACCGGTGGCCGCCCGCTCGACGATGGCTGCGGCCTCCGCGAGGGTCCGTTCGGAGAGTTCCTCGCCGGCAGCCGTCCGGTAGTCGGGGACGACCCCGCCGAGCAACAGCGAGGTCGTCCCGGCGATGTAGAGGACGGCGATGGCCGCCGCCAGGAGTTTGCCCACGACCGGTGCGACGGCGCGGTTATCCACCGGCCACCTCCAGCGAGAGGTCGTGGACGACCAGGTATCCCTGGCGACGGCCCGGATATTCGGCGACGACGCTCTCGATGCCGTCGCCGTCGAGGTCCTGCCGCGTGACAGTGGCGTTCTGGCTCTCGAAGTAGCGCTCGAAGGGACGCGGTGTCGCCGTCTCCACGGCCACGGCGAAGTTCCCCTCGCCGAGGTCCGTCCGCGCGTGGCTGAGGTTCGTCCGGAGGGTCACTGTCGTTCCACCCCGACCGGCGACTGCGACGTGATCGACGCCGAGCCGCGGTACGCCGACCACCAGAACGGACGTCCGGTTTGACGCGAGAAT
>PXSU01000091.1 GCA_003022745.1 Halobacteriales archaeon SW_9_67_25 | reverse complement strand
TGGAGGAGGACTGGATCGAGCGAGCTGGCCTGGACGTGACCGACCCCGAGCCGCTCCCGGGCGACCACGAGATCACGCGGCACGTGCCGGAGAAACTGGTCGTCACGCCCCACATCGCCAGCGCGAGCATCGGGACGCGGGACAAGATGGCCACGATGGCCGCAAAGAACCTCCTCGCGGGACTGCGCGGCGACGAGCTGCCCAACTCCGCGGTCGAAGACTGGCAGCGTAAGTAGCCGCCCCAGCCGCGTTCTTCTCAGTCCGCCACGGCGTCGGGAGCGCCCGCTTCGTCGAGAGCGAGTCGCCGCCGCAGTGCCGGGACGACGCCCGCGTCCAGCGAGTACGGCCCAGCACCCGTCACCATCAGTGCCGAGGAGAGTCCAAAGAGCGTCACGTGGGCGAGTACGGGGTCGTCCGGGAGACCAAAGAGCGTCGACGTCAGCAGGAGGAAGGCAACGGTCGCGGTCGCGCGGGTGAACAGGCCGACCACCAGCGCAAGTCCGACGAACAGTTCGGCGGCGCCCGCCCCGAACACCCACAGCTCGGGTGCGACCGGGACGACCGCCGTGAGGTCGTATTTCGCGACGACAGCCAGCGCCGGGTCCGGCCGGAGCCACTTCTGGGTGACGCCGAGATAGGCGAAGTTCAGGCCGAGGAAGACACGAAGGAGGACAGGCGCGGCGTCGGGACCGAGGCCGACCCCTGCCAGCACCTCCCTGGGTATCCAGTCCCCACGGAGGCGGCTGGCGATGGTTCCATCGGTGACGACCAGCCGCCGGAGCAGCATGTCCGCGCTGGGCTGGCCGGGGCCCACGACGAGGATGGCGAGAAAGCCAGCGACGTACTCGCCCGCGAGCAACATCGGGGGGCCAGCCTCCACGAGTGCAGCGAGGTAGGCCACGAGTCCGGCGGCGGCAACGGGCCGCGTCGCCAGCCCGAACAACAGCAGGAAGCCGATGGTCACCTGCAGGAGTCGCCCCTCTGCGGGGACGCTGGGCGTGAACAGGTAGCCCGCAAAGCCCGCCCCGACCAGTGGAAGCCCCACCGACAGCCGCAGCATCCACGGCAGGTACGGCCGGTAGGAGGCGAGCGTCGACTGCACGACCGCGATGTCGGGGACGCGGGTGCCGTGCCTGAGATAGAGAACGACGAACGCGACGACGGCGACGGCCCCGGCTCCGATGAGAGCGACGTTCGCCGCCGAACCGAACACCACCGCCAGGAGGTCGGCCACCGACCCCGCCGCGCCCTCGTCGGTCACGTAATCGACGTGTCCGGCTACTGTCCCCGACCCCGCGAAGACATCACCCAACGACGCACTTACAGCTCCGAAGAGGTATGTTTCCATCATTTACTACTATATGAGTGATATTTTTCAGGACGCGTATTGAAGCAAATACTGCCCCCTGGTGACGGGTCTTCGAGCCGTGAGAAGACACTTCCAAGCGGCCGGACCGAGGTCACTCGCTGTCGAGGACGACCACGCGGAGGTCGTTGACGTTCGTGCCCGTCGCACCGGTCATGACAGCGCCTGCGTGCTCGCGGAGGTACGTCCCCGCGTCACTGGCATCGAGTGCCGCGCGGGCCTCGCCGGCATCAGAGACAGTGTCGGCGTCGACGAGACCTCCGGCCGCGTCGGCGTGGCCGTCGATGCCGTCGGTATCCACGGCTGCCACCGTCGTCCCCGCCTCGTCGAGTTCGAGCGCGCTCGCCAGCGCGAACTCCGTACTCGGTCCACCCGAGCCCTCGCCCCTGACTGTCACCGTCAACTCGCCGCCCGAGAGGACGACTACTGGCGGTTCGACCGGCGTGCCGGTGGCGTGACACTCCTCGGCAACGCCGGCGTGTACCTTGGCGGCCTCGCGGGCCTCGCCGCGCAACCGGGAGGAGAGGGTCAGCGTCCGGTAGCCCGCGGCGTCGGCGACATCGCGAGCGGCCACGAGGGCAGTCATGCCGTCCGCGAGGACGTGCGTGTCCACCCGCTCGAAGGCCGGATGGGAGACGTCCGGTGTCTCCGGTATCTCGCTGGCGACACCGGCCTCCAGGTGCGAGCGGACCGCCGCGGGTGCGTCGACGCCGTGGCGGTCGAGTGCGTCGACCGCGTCGGCGTAGGTCGCGTCGTCCGGCACGGTGGGACCGCTGGCGATGACGCTGAGGTCGTTGCCGACGACGTCGCTGAACACGAGTGTCGGGACCGACGCAGGGGCCGCCCGGCGGGCGAGGTTGCCGCCCTTGATGGCCGAGACGTGCTTGCGGACCGCGTTGATGTCGTGGATCTCCATGCCGGCGTCGAGCATCGCGTCGGTCACCGCCCGGACGTCCGCCAGGCCGACGCCCTCGGCGGGCGCGGTCATCAGCGCGCTCCCGCCGCCGGTGATCACCGCCAGGAGGAGCGTCTCCTCGCCGGCGGCGTCGGCGAGTTCGAGGACACGCCGCGCGCCAGCGACGCCCTCCTCGTTCGGGACGGGATGGCCCCCCTCGAAGGTCTCGACGCCGGGGATCGAGACGGGGTCGGTCGTCACGATGGCACCGCCGGTCAGCCGGTCGCACAGAACGTCCGCGAGAACGGCCGCGACGGTTCCGGTCGCCTTCCCTCCGCCGACGATGAGGACATCCTCGTACTCGGAGAGGTCGTAGGTCGCGTCCTCGACGGTCAGCCGGTCGCCGTCGAGTGACACAGACGCGCGCACGACCTGGCGCGGGTGGGCGGCGTCGACGCCCGCCTCGACGCAGTCCAGCGCAAGGTCGCGTGCCGGGGTCGTCGCCAGTTCCTCGCGATTCTGTACCGTTGTCTTCTCTGTCATCTATCGGAGGTCTGGACCGCCTGTCTCTTAAATCGGAATCACCGCGAGCCGGATTCACCGAAACGAATACCCACTGTTCGGACGTATCATCTCACATGACTGCATCGATTCCCGTCGAAGCGGACACGAAAGAGCGACTGGAGCGATTGAAGCGCGAGGATGAAACCTGGAGTGAGTTCCTCGACAGACTCGCCGCTGCGGTCGAAGCGACGGACGACAGCCCGTGGGAAGGGACACGGAAAGCGGAGTTGGCCCGCGACGCCGTCAAGCGGTCCCGCGAGAGTTTCGAGTGACCGTTACGTTCTCGAACGGGTTTTTGAGGGTTACATAACTGTTGCTGAATTTAGTT
>PXSU01000090.1 GCA_003022745.1 Halobacteriales archaeon SW_9_67_25 | reverse complement strand
AGCTGTACCCGGATCATCGCCGTCGACATCAACGGCGAGCGCCTGGAGACGGCGGCCGACCTCGGCGCGACCCACACTATCAACCCCGACGAGAGCGAGGACATCGTCGGCGCGGTCCGGGACATCACCGACGGGGGCGCCGATTACTCGCTTGAGACGACCGCCGTTCCCGAGGTGCTCCGGCAGGCTGTCGACTGTACGCGCATCCCCGGAGAGTGTGGGCTGATCGGCGCCGCCCCTGCCGGCACGGAGGTCAGCCTCGACATGCATACCTTCCACTTCGGGCACAAACTCCGTGGCATCATCGAGGGTGATGCTGTCCCCGAACTGTTCATTCCGACGCTGCTCGACCTTTACAAGCAGGGCCGGTTCCCCTTCGACGAGATCGTCACCCACTACGACTTCGCCGACATCCACCGGGCCATCCACGACGCAGAGGAGGGCCACACCATCAAGCCTGTCCTGGACGTGAGCGAGCCTTGAACGCCGACAGCCAGGACCCGTGACCCTGAAATCCTCCCGCAGTCTACGGTAGTGTATGGACCACAGCGGGGTCAGGGACGCGGCGGCAGACCTGCCCGCCGAGCCCGGCGTCTACCAGTTTCGCTCGCAAGAGTCCGAGCGGGTACTGTACGTGGGCAAGGCTGTGAGTCTGCGCGAGCGGGTCCGCTCGTACGCCGACCCCCGAACCGAACGCATCCGGGAGATGGTGCACCGAGCCGACGGGGTGGAGGTGGCGGTCACCGACACAGAGACACAGGCGTTGCTCCTGGAGGCGAACCTCATCAAGCGTCACCGGCCACGCTACAACGTCCGGCTGACGGACGACAAATCCTATCCCCTCGTCCAACTGACCGGCCACCCGTTCCCGCGGATCGAGGTGACACGGGACCCCGCGGAGAGCGCGACGGTCTACGGGCCCTTCACCGACAAGGGCCAGGTCGAGACGGTCCTGAAGGCACTCCGGGAGGTCTACGGCCTCCGGGGGTGTTCCGACCACAAGTACGCGGGCCGGGACCGCCCGTGCATCGACTACGACATCGGGCTCTGTACGGCCCCCTGTACCGGCGAGATCGACCGCGAGTCGTACCTGGCGGACGTGGAGGCGGTCGAGCGCTTCTTCGGTGGCGAGACGGGCATCCTCGCGGACCCCATGCGCCGCGAGATGGAGGCCGCAGCCGAGAACCGGGAGTTCGAGCGCGCTGCCAACCTCCGGGACCGCCTCGATGCGGTCGAGGCGTTCCAGGGGACCGGCGACGCGGCCGTCAGTGCCGCCGGCGAGGCCGGGCGGGAGGTCCTCGACGTGCTCGGCGTCGCGATCAAGGGCTGGGATGCGACGGTCGCGCGGCTCCACGCCGAGGGGGGAAAACTCGTCGAGCGCGACCGGCACACCCTCGAAACGGCTGGCGGCGAGACGCCCGCGGCCGTGCTGGGCGCGTTCATTCCCCAGTACTACGCCGAACGCGAGTTGCCCGACGCGGTGCTGTGTCCCGAGCGCCCGGTCGGCGAGGGGGTGGAGGCGTGGTTGGCCGATGTCGGCGTCGACCTGCGCGTTCCAGGGGCCGGCCGCGAGGCAACCCTCGTTGACCTGGCGATGAAGAACGCCCGCCGGACCGAACACCGCGCCGACGAGACCCGGGCCCTGGCCGAGGCGCTCGGCCTCTCCGAGGCCCGCCGTATCGAGGGGTTCGACGTCAGCCACGCCGGCGGCCGGGCCGTGGTCGGCAGCGACGTCGCCTTCGTCGACGGCGACCCGGAAAAGGCCGACTACCGGCGCAAGAAACTCCCCGAGGACAACGACGACTACGCCAGCATGCGCGAACTCGTGGCCTGGCGAGCAGCGCGCGCAGTGGCAGGGCGGGACGACCGCCCGGACCCCGACCTCCTGTTGATCGACGGCGGCCGGGGGCAACTCGACGCCGCCCGCGATGCCATCGCGGAGGCGGGGTGGGCCGTGCCCGCGATTGCTCTCGCCAAGGCGGAGGAGCGGGTGGTCACGCCCGACGGAACGTACGACTGGACGGCCGACGCGCCCGAACTCCACTTGCTCCAGCGTGTCCGCGACGAGGCTCACCGCTTCGCTCGGCAGTACCACGAAACCGTCCGGGACGAGGTGTCGACCCCGCTTGATGGCATCCGCGGAGTCGGCCGGCAGACCCGCCCCCGCCAGTGACGGACCCACTGGCATGGACCTGACGGGACGGGACGTGGTCGTCACGGGCGGGGCAGGGTTCGTCGGCTCGCACCTCGCCGAACGGCTCTCCCCCGACAACGACGTCACCGTCGTCGACGACTGCTCGAACGGCCGCCGCGAGTGGGTGCCCGACGATGCCGACTTCGTGGCCGGCGACTGCACCGACCCCGCAGTCGTCGCGGAGGCAATCAGCGCGGATGTCGACGCTGTCTTTCACTTCGCGGCGGCCAAACTCGTCGACACGGACCAGCCCCGCCGGCAGTTCGAGGACAACGTCGCGATGACCTACAACGTCCTCGAACGGATGTGTGACGTGGGCGTCCGGAACCTCGCGTACACCTCCTCGTCGACGGTCTACGGGGAGGCGCCGCGGCCGACGCCAGAGGACTACGCGCCCCTCGAACCGATCAGCGCCTACGGCGCCGCCAAACTCGCCGAGGGGGCCGTCGTTCCGGACTTCATCGAGAAACTCCGGGCGGACCCGGACACGCTGGAGATACTGGGGGACGGCCGCCAGGAGAAGTCCTACATGCACATCGAGGAGTGTCTCGACGCGATGCTCGCGGTCGTGGCGGGCGCCGACGGGGCGTTCAACGTCTATAACCTCGGCACGCGGACGACGACGTCGGTCGACCGGATCGCCGACATCGTGGCCGAGGAGATGGGGCTGGACCTCGACCGCGTGTACACGGGCGGCGACCGGGGCTGGACCGGTGACGTCCCGCGGATGCGCCTCTCGGTCGAGAAGCTCGCAGGACTGGGCTGGGAACCCTCCCAGTCCAGTGACGAGGCGGTCCGGCAGGCAACCCGCGAGTTGCTCGCCGAGCTGTAGGGGTGCCCGGACAGCCGCCAGTCGGCGAGCCAGGATAGTTGCCATGGACCTGTGGATTTAACAGTGCACCGACCCACCCTCGAGGGGTATGACAGACACGTTTTCACTCGACGAGGACAGGTTCGTTGCGACGATGCAAGAGCAGGCCGAGATCGGCGCCACGGACGGCGGCGGTCTCCACCGGTTGACTCTCTCAGACGCCGACCGGCGCGTCCGGGACTGGTTTACGAGACAGTGCGAGGACGCGGGACTGGCCGTCCGCGTCGACGAGTTCGGCAACATGTTCGCGCGCCGGGATGGCAGCGACCCCGACGCGGGGACGGTGCTGGTCGGCTCGCACCTCGACAGCCAGCCCTACGGCGGCATCTACGACGGCGCGATGGGTGTCGTGGCCGCCCTGGAGTTCGTCCGCGAACTGAACGACCGGGGGGTTACGACCCGCCACCCGGTCGAGGTGGTCAACTGGACCAACGAGGAGGGGTCCCGCTTCCAGCCCGCGATGCAGGGGTCGGGTGTCTGGGCGGGCGCACACGACATCGAAACCGAGTACGACAGGCGCGACACCGACGGCAACCGGCTGGAAAACGAACTCGAACGGATCGGTTACAAGGGTGACCACCCCGCCGAACCGACCGAGGATTACGAGGCGTACCTCGAACTCCACATCGAGCAGGGCCCCTACCTCGAGGAAGCGGGCGCCGACGTCGGCGTCGTGACCGGCATCGTCGGGTTCACGTGGGGGGCGATCACCTTCCACGGCGAGGCCGACCACTCGGGTCCGACGCCGATGCACCACCGTAGCGACGCGCTCGTCGCGGCCGCCGACGTGATCACCCAGATCCGTCGCATCCCCGGTACCCTCGGGGACCGCACGGTCGGGACGACGGGCTACATCGACGCCGAACCCAACTCCATCAATATCATCCCCGAGGAGGTAACCTTCACCTGGGGTTTCCGGGACCCCGAGGAGGCGGTCATCGAGGAGGCCCGCGAGCGGGTGCTCGCGTAGGCCGAGTGTGCCGCCGACCGCGAGGGCGTCGGCTGGGAGTACGAGGACCGCATGTGGTCCGACCCCGTGCACTTCTCCGAGCAGTGCGTGACCGCGGTCCAGGCGGCGGCCGACCACCTCGGCTACGAGAGTATGCGCATCTTCAGCGGTGCCGGCCACGACGCCGCCCACATGACCGACCACATGGACACGGGCATGGTATTCGCGGTCAGCGAGGACGGCAAATCCCACACCGAGGACGAGTACACGGGCTGGCAGGACTGTTATGCCGCGGCGAACACGTACGCCGTCGACCGCGGAACGTCGTGCGGTCGGCCCGGTACCGGACGACAGCGATCAGTATCAGCCAGTCACAAGTGCTAATTCTGTGGCCGGCGAGGCCGACGCCGACGGTGTCGTCGTCACGCACGGCACCGACACCATCTCGCCTTCGACGAGACGCTCCACGCCGCACGAGAGGTGACGAAAGCCCACACCAGCAGGCTGGGCACGTTCGTCTCCCCCGACGCGGGCCCAGTCGCCTCGGCCACGCGGAGCGGCTTCCGGTTCCACCGGCCACCGGGAACGGACACGCCCACGCTGCCAGGTGGCGTCCCGGACGCCGAGGTCCGAATGGTAAAAAGCGCGGCCGGTGTCGGGGGCGGGCCGGTCCGCCGGGCACTCGCCGACGGGGCCGACGGCATCGTCCTCGAGGGGACCGGGCTGGGCAACACCACCGGGCCGCTGGGTGAGGCCGTGGGTGAGGCCATCGCGGACGGCGTCCCGGTGGTGGTGACCTCCCGGTGTCACGCGGGCGCGACCAATCCGGTCTCTCGGTCAGGGGTCGGGCCGGGCGAGAAATTCCGCGCGTCCCTCCTCGCCGGTGACGGTGCCGTCCCGGTAGATGACATCGCCACGCGCCATGGTCAGCTCCGGGAAGACGAGGTCCTGGCCCTCCCACGGGTTGAAATCCGACTGGTCGTGTGTCTCCGCCGCCCGTACCGTCCTGCGTTCCTCCGGGTCGACGACGACGACGTCCGCGTCGGCGCCCGTCCAGAGCCCGCCCTTCCGCGGCGTCAGCCCGTAGTGGGCGGCCGCGTTGTATGACGTCGTCTCGACGAGTTTCGGCAGCGAAATGTGTTCCTCGTCCAGCACCGTGGTCAGGTACAGCGGGAACCACGTCTGGAGTCCCGGAAGACCGGGAGTGGCCTCCCAGATGTTCGGCTTGTGCTCGCTGGCACAGGGAGCGTGGTCCGCGTTGACGAACAGGAGGTCGCCCTCGCGGATCCCGTCCCAGAGCGCGTCGTGTTCGGCGCTCGTCCGGAGCGGTGGGTTCATCTTCCCGAGTATCCCGTGGTCGCGGGCGTCCTCAGTGAGGTGCTGGACCTGTATCTCCGCGGTTACCTCCGCGTCGGTGTGATGCTGGTTGCGCTGGAAGGTCCGGATGCCCTTCTCGGAACTCATATGGACGAAGTGAGTCGGACAGCCCGTCTCGTCGGCGAACAGCATCAGTCGGTTTATCGCGTCCACCTCGAGGAAGTCGGGGCGGGCCTCCGCCCAGATGGCGGCGCTTTCCGCCTCCCGGTCGGCCCCGCGCAGTTCGTCTTTGATCTTGAACGCGGGTTCGACGTTCTCGGGGTGGACCAGCACCCGCGCTCCGTACTCCTCGTCGATGGCGGCAACCTCCTCCAAGAGTTTGTAGACGATGCCGTCGTCGATGCCCACGAGCGGTTCGACCACTTCCTCGCCGCGGTAGGGCAAGAACAGTTTGAACGAGGTGATGCCCTCCTCGGTCGCAAAGTCGGGTGCCTGCCGGACCTGGTTCATGGTGAAGATGCCGATGTGAAACGAGAAGTCACTCAGAAAGTGGGTCTCCATCGCCTCGCGGAACGCCTCGTACTCGCGCCGGAGCTCGCCCGGCGGCCCGACGATGAAGTTGATGGCCGTGGTGACGCCGCCAGCGGCGGCGGCACGCCCCCCGTGTCTGGCGCCGGACTCGTAGCCCCAGTCTGGCCACTCGACGTGGACGTGTGGGTCGACCACGCCCGGCAGCACCAGTCGCCCGGACGCGTCGATCCGTTCGTCGGCGTCGACGCCGCTCAGGTCCCGGCCCACGCTGTCGACCGTCCCGTCGGTGATCGCGACGTCAGCGTGGCTCCGGCCCTGCGCTGTCACGACCTCGCCGCCATGAATGAGGGTGTCTACCATGACGGTTCACCAAACGAGTGCCTGGTAATTATTGGTTTGGATGATTCGAGGACGACTGTTCTGCCCACCTGTGTCGGACAATCCGGTGAGACGAGAGCGGTGGTAGCTGTGCCGAAGTATCGGTTCGGCCCGGTGGCTAGTCACCCTCGGTGTCGGCCCGCTGAGTCCATTTCTTCTCGACGTCGCTGTTCGCGAGCACGACCAAATCATCGTCCTCACCTTCGATCCGCGTTTTCCGCAAGTCGACCCGGCGGATTGTTCCGGACACCGACGCCGTCTGCACCCTGTCGCCGGCGTTGAAATCGGGGTCACGCAGGAGGTAGATACCCGCGACCGTATCCGCGATCATCTCGTTGAGGGCGAACGCGACACCCAGGCCGATGAACCTCGCCGCCGTCAGGTTTTGCCGGGTCTGCTCACGGTCGCGAGCCCACGAGAAGCGGAACTCGCCGCGGAATTCGCAGGATGAACGTCCGAACGGAGATTTGAACTCCGGTCCCTGGCTCCGCAAGCCAAGAGGATAGTCCACTACCCTATCCGGACACGCACCTACCGGTAGCAGGCTACCGGTGAAAGGGATTTCGATTCCGGGGTCGTGGCCTGGGTCGGGGCCGGTCCCGTATCCAGCGGCCGGCAGCCGGCGCCCGACGTGGCCAGGCTGGCAGTCACTATCAATACTTATCACGGTCGCTCCGAACGGTACCACATGGCCGGGCAGCGTGACCCAGAGGGTGACGGGACCGTCGGCGACGCCTCGAACGTCCTGCTCCTGGGTCCGTCCACGGAGTCGCGGGTCGAAGACGCATGTATCGACCTGCTCGCCGGATCGACGCCCGGGGAGACGAATGTCCTCGCCGTCGTTTACGAGACTTCGCCAGCGGAGTTCGTCGCGCGCTGGTCAGCCCGGGCCGGAGGCCCGCCAGCACGCGGGAGTATCGTCGCTGTCGGCGACCACGCCAGCGTCGACGAGTCGGCGTGGATGACTCACTCCGTCGCGAACCCCGCGGACCTCTCGGGTGTCGGGATCGAACTGAGCGACCTCCTCTCGGCGCTGAACGGCCCGGGCGGGGCCACCACTGCCGTCTGTTTCGACAGCCTCACTGCGTTGCTCGACCACACCAACCTCCAGCAGGCGTTTCGCTTCCTGCACGTGCTCACCGGCCGCGTCGAGAGCGCCGGCACGGTCGGCCACTACCACGTCGACCCCGACGCCCACGACCGACAGACGATGGCAACCGTCGAGGGCCTGTTCGACGCCGTTCTCGCGGTCGACGAGGACGGCGACTGGTCCGTCGAGCGGTGACTCATAGGGTCGTGCGTAATTCTTTACCGCCGGGTCATCAGAACCGCCTCGCTTTGGCTCCCGCAGGCTCGGATATCTGGTACGCTGTCGAAAATGGTTACGCACGACCCTATCAGAAGGGGTTTCCTGGGTCCCCTTCTACGGACACCGTGCACCGACGAACTCTCCCCGGGACGGCTGTCGCACTCTTTTCCCCCGTGCTGGCTGGCTGTGCCGGCGACGGCGGTTCCGGTGGTGGCGAGACACCCGGTACGCCGACACCCTCCCCGACGCCCTCTCCGACGGCTGCAAGACGGCCACCCTCGATGCCGCAGAGTACGATGCCGGGACCGACACGCTGTCGATTGCCGTCGCGACGACCGACCGCGAGGATGCCGGTGACGTCTGTACGGAGGCCATTGTCGAAATCGACTACCGCGTCCGCGTGACGGTCCCGGGCGCGCTCCCCGGGACGGTCGCGACGGGAGGTTTTTGTAGGATGGCCCGGCCACACCCCTTACAGATGGCAGACAGCCCGAACGGCGAGCGGTCCGGTAGCTGCGTCCGCTCCCGTGGAACCGGCGGACGGAAGCGGGATGGTTGGCCAACGGCAACGCTTAAACGGATACCTTCCCTGCATGTCAGAAGTGATGGGAGCGATTGAGGACATCTACGCGGACCTCGAGGTGGACGTCCCCGAGGAGGAGTTCCGTGAGGCGGTCGAGCAGAAGGTCGAACAGATGGGTGGGCTCGCGGACGAGGAGACGGCGGCGATGCTCATCGCTCACGAACTCGACGACCACGAGGTCGGGACAGTGGCGGACATCGAACCGGGGATGGACGAGGTGAAGTTCCTCGCGAAGGTGCTCTCGGTTGGCGAGGTTCGCACCTTCGAGCGCGACGAGGGCGAGGACGGCCGCGTGATCAACGTCGAGGCCGCCGACGAGACGGCCACGGTCCGGCTGGCCTTCTGGGACGAACAGGCCGAGACCATCGCCGACGGCGGCCTGGAACCCGGGGACGTTCTGCGCGTGAAGGGGCGTCCGAAGGAGGGGTACAAGGGTCTGGAGGTGAGTGTCGACCACGCCGAACCCGACGAGGACGCCGAGATCGATGTCGACCTCGACGGCGCGACCACGGTTGACTCGCTGTCGCTGGGCCAGGAAGACGTCACGCTCCGGGGGCTGGTGCTGGACACGGACTCGGTGCGGACCTTCGACCGCGACGACGGCAGCGAGGGACGCGTCGCGAACCTCACGGTGGGCGACGAGACCGGCCGCGTCCGGGTGACGCTCTGGGACGGGATGGCAGACCGTGCCGCGGAGATCGAGGCCGGGACGGCCGTCGAGGCTGTCGACGGGTACGTCCGCGAGCGCGACGGCGACCTCGAACTCCACGTCGGCGAGCGGGGGGCACTCGAGGAGGTCGACGACCCCGTCGAGTACGACCCCGAGACGACGCCCGTCGACGACGTCGAGATCGGCCAGCGCGTGGACATCGCGGGCGTGGTGCGCTCGACGGACCCCAAGCGCACCTTCGACCGCGACGACGGCAGCCAGGGCCATGTTCGCAACGTCCGCATCCAGGACGACACCGGCGATATCCGCGTAGCGCTGTGGGGCGACCAGGCCGACACCGACCTCGCGCCGGGCGACGAGGTGCTCGCGGCCGATGTCGAGATCGAGGACGGCTGGCAGGACGACCGCGAGGCGTCAGCCAACTGGCGCTCGACGGTCGTCGTCCTCGAGGACGCCGCCGACCCCGTCGAGGCGGCCGGGTCCACGACATCGCCGGAGGTCACCGGTGCGGACGGAGACGGGGGCGCTGGAACGGACGCGGCGGCCGCCGACGCGGGGGTCGGTCTCGATGCTTTCGGCGGCGACGGGCCGACCGCAGGCGAGGCCGGGAGCGGGACCGGCGACGCCGGTGGTACGGGTCAGGTCGAGCGCGTCGAGTTCACGGGGACTGTCGTCCAGACCGGCGAACCCGTCGTGCTGGACGACGGCACCGAGACCGTCAGCGTCGAGACCGACGAGCGCCTGCAACTCGGCGAGGAGGTGACCGTCCGCGGGTCGCTGGTCGACGGGCGCGTGGACGCCGAGGACGTCCTCTGACAGCATCGGAAACCCTTAAGACCGATACACCCCCGTTGTGGCGTATGAGCGTCGAGCTGCCGTTCGCCCCGGTCGACGACATCATCCGGCGCAACGCAGGGGACCTGCGGGTCAGCGCGGAGGCCGCCGAGGAACTGGCCCGCCGCATCCAGCGCCGGGGAGCGGCCCTGGCCGTCGAGGCCGCCGACCGGGCGACGGACGACGGCCGGAAGACGCTGATGGCGTCGGATTTCGGTGTCGAGTCGGTCCCCGACAAGGACGCCCTCGTGTTGCCCATCGCACCGGTCGACCGCATTGCCCGGCTGGACATCGACGACCGCTACCGGGTCGCGATGGACGCGCGCGTTGCGCTGGCGACGGTCCTCGAATCGTACGCCGACAACGTGGCCACGGCGGCCGCGGCGCTGGCCCGACACGCCGACCGCCGGACGGTCAAGGCCGAGGACGTCGAGGCGTACTTCGACCTCCAGCAGTACTTCGAATGAAGTTCGGCTACCGCGAGGCCTGTCTCGAGCACCAAACCGGCCCACGGCACCCGGAGAGCCCCGACCGCCTCCGTGCTATCCGGCGCGCGCTGGCCGACCGGTACGGCGTCGAGTACGTCGCGGCCGACTCGGCGACGCCCGAGCGCCTGGGTGCGATCCACGACCCCGACTACGTCACGGAGGTCGAGGCCTTCAGCGAGGCCGGCGGCGGCAACTGGGATGCCGATACCGTCGCCTGCGAGGCGACCTGGGCGGCCGCCCGTGCCAGCGCCGGCCTCGCCGAGTGGGCTGTCCATCGTGCGCTGGCGGG
>PXSU01000089.1:1548-24266 GCA_003022745.1 Halobacteriales archaeon SW_9_67_25 | reverse complement strand
CGTCGATCTATCGCTCAAAATATTCCAGTCGGTGATGTCAGGCTCCATCACCGATCCGCTTGTCGTCATCGGCTTCATAGATACAGGACTCCTTCTGCTGATCATTGTCGAGGTGTATCAAACGGTACTCGCGTACGTGGAAGAAAACGACACTCGACGAATCGTCCAGCTGGTCATCTACACCGGAGTCATAGCAATGGTTAGGAAGGCCATCATCTTCCGGACGAGTGAGTATGCCACGCTTGAAGACGCCTTGTTCGCTGCCGGCTCCTACGCCATCATCATTTTTGCGTTGGTCGCACTGCTCTTCGTCGAGCGGAGCTACGGAAGCGACTCCCCGCTGCTATCCGATCGATGAGTTATCGGTCAACTCAAAAAAAGGCGCCGGTCGGCCCGCTCGTGAGCCGCTGACCGCATCTCGACCAGCGGCGCGAACGGCGTCATCTCGTCGAGCGAGCGGTCGGCGCTGTCCGCCACCGCCGCAGCCATCGCGGGCTGGCACTCCGTGACGACGCGTTGGACGTCGGTATGACCCAGTTGCAGGAGTCGTTGTGCGGCGCCAGCGAGCGCGGTGACGAACTCCTGACAGGCCACTAGACAGGCTCGCCGCTCGCCGACGCCTGTACGGGCAGTGACGACGCCCAGCACCACCGGGTACGCGCCCGGCGTCTCGCCGTCCTCGACCGCTCTGGCGTAGGCCTCGACAAACGGGTCCGCGCGTAACTCACGCTGGAGCGAGAGGAGCCGGCCCCCCGTGCGGGTCGCGCTCTCGCGGAACTCCGCGGGGAGCGTCGTGGCGTTGAGTCGGCGGTCCGCCTGACATACCCTCGTAAGGGCCGCCTCGTCCCTGCCGTCGGACGCGTCGCGGGCTGCAGCGTGAGCCGCCCGGAGCGCCACCAGGTCGCCGGGACCGAGCTGTCGCCGAAGGTACGTCTCCAGTAGCGCCGCGAGGTCGTCAGCGTCCGCCACGCGGTCGGCGGCGACGAACGCCTCCAGCCCATAAGAGACGCTGTCGGTTCCCACTGGGAGCGACGAGTCAGCGAGCCTGAGCGATTCGAGGACTGCCGCGTCCGCCTGCGCGTCGTCGGTCGCACCGTTGGACGCGGTGTCGCTCACGGCTGGTCACCCCCCTCGGTGTCGGGCGAGTCGGCCGCGTGTTCGTGGTCGTGGCCACTGTTGCCGCTCCCGTGTGCGGGGCTACTGTCGCTGTGGTCGTGCGAGTGTCCATCCTCACCGTGCGAGTGGTCATGGTCGGGCGTCGCGTCGTCGAACAGTGCCGGCGAGACCGAGTCAGTGCCGACGGTCACGCCGTCGGGGAGGTGCGGTCTCACTTCGGCCTCCATTCGCTCGCGGTCCTCGGTGACCGGGAGGTAGGCGTGCGGGCCTTCGACCGCCAGGTCCCAGTGGCGATTCCCGACAGCGTGTCCGAGTTCGAGCGCGGTCGTCACGGCGGCCGTCCCGTCGTCGATTCCCGAGAAGTTGAGGACCATCGCCTCGACCGGCGCCAAAGAGACGATGACGAGACGGTCCGCCGCCGCGAGGACGTCGCCGTCGCACAGCTCTCGACCGACGACGATGCCGACGTCGGTACCGTCCTCGGCGCTCGTCCGAACGCGCGAGCGGCGCCGCTCGGTGTCGTCGAGCGTGACGGTTAGGGCATCTGCGTCGACGCGGGCCGCGACGTCCGGGTCGTCGAGGGTGCCGAGGAATTCGTCCGCGACCAGCATCACTGCCTCCTGTCGGCGGGTGCGCCGACACCGAACCAGTCCTCTCGTGCGCTGTCCCAGGCGGTGTGTAGTCGGTCCGTGACGGGGTCGGCGCGGTGACCCAGCGCGCGGACGAGGACGCCCGCGCCGTTCGGGAGTCGCGTCGCGCCTGCTGTGACCTCCGGATCGGTATCACGGTCCGCGGCCGCGGCGTCCCTCGCGGTAGCGCCGTCGGCGACGACGGCCTCGTGCAACCGGTCGGCGAGCGCCGCGGCGTCGGCCGCGGGCGCGAGGAGGTACAGCGTCCCGAGGACGGCGAACTCGCCGAGCATCCCGGGCGCGGCGGGACCCGGCCCGTCGTCGGCACCGGGCGCGAGGTGGGTCGCATCGGCGACGAGCAATTCGCCCTCCGAGCGCACCTCGCAGGTCGAGGCGTAGCGCTCGAAGTCGAAGCGCTCGCCGCGGGCGAGACGCCCGGGGACCACGACCTCGCCGACGACCGCTGTCGCGTCCGGTGCGAGGTCGACAGTCGTCGCCTGGCCGAACCGCGCGTCGGGGTGGAGGATCGTCGGCGCGGGAACGTAATCAAGGTGCCCGCCGCTCCCGACTGCGAGCGCGACATCGGACGCCGCGTAGTTGCGCTCCATCGAGAGCACCTTTGTCGAGCTGCTTGTCGTGACGTGCGCGACGGCGTCCGGTCCGACCGTGACCGAGATGTCGTGGCGGTCGCCCTGCGCGACCCCGCCTGCGGGCGACTGGACGTACACCGTCTCGCCGGCCGGGTGGGGGTCGTGGCCGAGCGTCCCGCTGACGTGGAACGGGGTCCGCGCGAGGTCGCGGACGAGACGCGTCTCCGTTCCGTCTCGGGCGAACGCGAGTTCGAGACGGCCGTCCTTGCCCGCCGCCCCGACGCCTGCGCCCGGCAGCGATTCCTCCGCGTAGGCCGCGAAGGCTGGATCTGGGAGGTCGGTCGTGTCGTCGGTGGAGTCACTGCGGTCCGTGGACTCCTCGGTCTGTGCGGTGAGTTCTCCAGGTCCGCTGGCGGAGTCAGTCGCCATCTACGCGAACAGTACCCCTTCGCTGACGTGCTCCAGGATCTCACCGACGCCCTCGCCGGCCTTGCAGTTCGTGAAGACAGTCGGGCCGTCACGGACCTCGCGGGCGTCAGCTTCCATCACATCGAGATCGGCGCCGACGTGAGGAGCCAGGTCGGTCTTGTTGATCACCAGCAGATCGCACTCGACGACGCCGGGGCCGCGCTTGCGGGGGATGTCCTCGCCTTCCGCTGCGCTGATCACGTACAGCGAGTAATCTGCGAGTTCGGGATTGAACGTCGCCGCGAGGTTGTCGCCGCCGCTCTCGACGAGCACCAGGTCGAGGTCGGGGTGGTCGGCGAGGAAGTCGTCGATCTGGGCGAGGTTCATCGAGGGGTCCTCGCGGATGCCGGTGTGGGGGCAAGCGCCGGTCTCGACGCCTGCGACGAGGTCCTCGGGGACGACGTCCGCGAAGCGCTCGCGGAGCGCGTCCGCGTCCTCTTGGGTGAGAATGTCGTTTGCGATCACTCCGACGTCCAGGCCGCGGTCGCGCAGCTCCGGGACGACCCGACTCACGAGCGTCGTCTTCCCCGACCCGACGGGGCCGCCGATGCCGACGGTGGCGACGTCGCGATGCGTGAGACTCATCAGTCGGCCTCCGGGTCGCGGGCGGTGTCGCCCGTCCGCCGCTCCCGACCGCCGTCGGTCGCAGTCTCGTCCCCGTCGTCGCCCGTGGGGTCCATGGCCGACACCGAGCGGATCGGGTCGTGGACGGTGACGAGTTTCGTCCCGTCGGGGAAGACCGGTTCAACCTGGATCATCTCGACCATCTCGGGGACGCCCGGCATGACGTCCTCGCGGCCCAGCAGTTGCGAGGCTTCGGCGCGGATCTTGGCGACCGACCAGCCGTCCCGGGCGCGCTCAATACACCAGTCGGAGATGTACGCGACGGCCTCGGGATGGTTCAACCTGACGTCACGCTCCCTGCGGCGCCGGGCGAGCTCTGCGGCCATAAACACCGTCAGTCGCTCCTGTTCTTTGGGTGTAAGTTTCATCGTTAGAGCATGTACCGCTGTGCGAGCGGGATTTCCTCGCTGGGTTCGCACGCGATCGGTTCGCCGTCGACCCGCACCTCGAAAGTCTCGGGGTCGACCTCGATGTCGTCCGGGCAGTAGTCGTTGTAGTGCATGTCGCCTTTCCCGGGCGTTCGCGTGCCCGAGACGGGCACGACGGGGGTTTCGAGACCGTACTCCTCGCCGACACCCGCCTCGGCGGCAGCGGGGCTGACGAACGTCAGCGAGAGGCCGTGTGTGGCCTTTCCGGCGGCGCCGGCCCGCGGGCGTTGCACGATGGGTTCGCAGGTCATCAGCGAGCCGTTGGCCTCGCCCATCTCCGAGTGGACCGGGAACCCACCCTTGAATGTCATCGCGGGCTTGATCCCAAAAAAGTCGGGGTCCCACAGCACCACGTCGGCCAGTTTTCCGGGTTCGAGCGTGCCGACGTACTCGTCGATGCCCGCCGAGATGGCCTGGTTGATGGTGTACTTCGCGAGGTACCGCTTCACGCGGAAGTTGTCGGCCTCTGGGTGGGTGCCCGCAGCCTCGTCCTCGGGCAGGGTCCCCCGCTGGGCTTTCATTTTCGAGGCCGTCTGCCATGTCCGGCAAACCACCTCGGCCATCCGTCCCATCGCCTGGGAGTCGGAGGTCATCATCGAGATGGCGCCCATGTCGTGCAGGACGTCTTCGGCGCCGATGGTCTCGGCACGGACGCGCGACTCGGCGAAGGCGACATCCTCGGGGACGTCCGGGTTGAGGTGGTGACAGACCATCACCATGTCGAGGTGCTCGTCGAAGGTGTTGACCGTGTACGGCATCGACGGGTTCGTCGAGGAGGGGAGCATGTTGGGCTGGCCGACCATCTCCATGATGTCCGGCGCGTGCCCGCCACCAGCGCCCTCGATGTGGAACAGGTGCATCGTCCGCCCGTCGACGGCGGCGAACGTGTTCTCGACAAACCCCGCCTCGTTGAGGGTGTCGGTGTGCATACACACCTGGACGCCCTCCTCCTCAGCGACTTCGAGGCAGTTGTCGATGGCGGCCGGCATCGACCCCCAGTCCTCGTGGAGTTTCAGCCCGCAGGCGCCGGCCTCGACCTGCTCGTAGAGCGGTTGCGGTTTCGAGGCGTTACCCTTCGCGTAGAAGCCGACGTTGACTGGCCACGCTTCGGCCGCCTGGAGGAACCGCTTGATGTTCTCCGGGCCGGTGGTCGTGGTGGTCGCGCCGCCGCCGTAGCCCCCGCCAAGCATCGTCGTGATGCCCGAGGCCAGCGCGTGTTCGTGCAGTTGCGCGGAATTAAAATGAATGTGGATGTCCATCCCGCCGGGCGTGATTATTTTCCCTTCGGCGGGGTAGACGTCAGTCGAGGGGCCGACCACCATGTCGACCCCGTCCATCGTGTCGGGGTTGCCTGCCTTGCCGACTCCGGCGATATCGCCGTCGCGGATGCCGACGTCCGCGGCGACGATCCCGAGGACTGGGTCGATGACGAGGCCGTTCGTCAGCACCCAGTCGAGGGCGCCCTCTTCCTGTGTAGTACCGGGGGACATCCCGAGGCCGTCCCGGAGCGTCTTCCCGCCGCCGAAGACCGCTTCGTCGCCGGGCGTCCGCAGGTCGGCCTCAACCTCGACGAACAGCTCGGTGTCGCCCAGGCGGACGCGGTCACCGGTTGTCGGCCCGTACAACTCGGCGTAGGTCTCGCGGTCGACCTCACGGGTCACGACTCGTCATCTCCGCCGGTCTCCTCGTCACTTGCGAGCGTGCCCGCTTGGTCGGGGATACCGCCGAAGCCCTGCCGGTGGGCGCGCTCAACGGCCGCGGCGGGGTCGCCGTCGACGCTGCCGTTCACTAAACCGTTCATTCCGTGAGCGACGCGCTTGCCGCCGATCGCCACGAGATCCACGGTGGTTTCGTCGCCGGGTTCGAAGCGCACGGCCGTACCCGCGGGGATGTTGAGGCGCATTCCGAACGCCTTCTCGCGGTCGAACTCCAGTGCGGCGTTGGCCTCAAAGAAGTGGAAGTGCGATCCCACCTGCACGGGCCTGTCGCCGGTGTTCGCGACCGCGATTTCCGCTGTTTCACGGCCCTCGTTTATTGTGATCGCGCCCTCGCCGGTCCGCACCTCGCCGGGGACGACCTCGTCGGTCACGACGGCCACCCACTAACAGACCGTGTCGATACCAGCCGATATGCGTGATCGTTCGTCCATTTGTTACCGATGCCGTACGTCATACGGGACCCGTATCGGTCAAACGATGTAAATCTACTCCGGACCACAATATTTGCACGACCCGGAAAGTCTTAACACGGTGTCACGGAACGTTCGGGTGATGCATCCGAGACTGTCGGACGGAGGCTGGGCGTGAGCGGTACCGTCGCGGGCGCGCTCCTCACGGCTGGCGTACTGGGGGTGACTCACGCGCTCGAACCGGACCACGTCGCGGGGATCGCCTCGCTGACGAGTCGGTACGGCGACTCGTGGCTGTCGGCATTGGTCGGTGCCTGCTTCTCGGCCGGCCACGTCGCGCTCGTGGTGGTGTGGCTCTCGGTGGGCTACCTCCTGCTGGGACGCACCGAGTTCCCTGCTGTCTTCGACCGTCTCGGCACCCTCGGCGTCGGCGTCCTGCTGGGCGCTTTCGGCGGGCTGCTCGTCCTCGGCGGCCTCCGACGGGTCGCCTACGCACACAGCCACGAACACGACCACGGCGACAACACACACAGTCACGCCCACGCCCACCTGCCGCTGCTGGGTCGGGGCAGTCACACCGGCGGCGAACAGGCGGACGACGTCGCGCATGCCCACGGCCACACGGTCGGGGCGTACCTGAAAACCGGGGTCGTCGGCGCGCTCTTTACCCTCTCGCCGCCGCTGTCGATGATCGCTTTCTCTGCGACGCTCTTTTCGGCGAGCCCCAGTCTGATCGCGCTGGCGGTCGTCGCGTACGCCGTCGGGATCACGGTGACAATGAGTGCCCTCGGCGCGGGTGTCGGCGCCGCGTTCGGCGCGGCGAGCGAACTGAACGTCCGCGTCTACGGTGGCACACAGGCGCTGGCGGGCGTCCTCATCGTCGCTCTCGCCGTCTCGCTGCTCGACGGGACGGTCACGCTCGCCGGGTGACGATCACTCGGACGGTTCGACTGGTTCTGCCCCGTTCCGGTGTCGGCCTCGTCGGCGTTCTTTGTGGAAAAAGTTCGCAAGACTCGCGCCTTCCATCTTGCACTGGCCCCCCACTAATCTCTCGACACATCCCACTCTTTCACTGTATCCAGTAGGGGCCGCTCCAAACCAAGAGCGGCACTGTCGGGGGTTTTGGACGCGGACGCACGAGCCCGCCGGCCGAAACGAGATTTGCGCCCCCATGCGGGGTGTGACGGCGACCCGTGGCGGCCCGAGGCGACGGTGAGTCAGGCCCCGACTCATCACCTCCCGGGCGCTATCAAATATGCGCCACGCTCCGGCGTTGGGCACCGGACCGAACCAGCGTCTCGCAGCGGTCCAGCAGCGCGTCCGTCTTCTCCGGCAGGGAACCGCCAACAGCGGTGCTGTCCGCGCCGTGGTCGCGGAGCCACTCGTCGAGTATGCCGTGGTCCAGGTGCGGGAACTCCAAGATAGCCGCGCGGGCGAGTCGGCGCTTCTCCGCGATAGTCAGTCGCGCCAGCGTCCCCTCTTCGGAGAGCCCGTCCGGATGGCCGCTGTGGTCACTCACCGTCGACCTCCTCCGCGCCGCCGATCCGCTCGACGACCCACTCGACGCAACGCTCTCTAACCCCGGTAACCCGGTGACCAGCCGAGCGGTCCGCGCCGGGTCCGCGGCGGTCCAGCCAGGTCGCCGTCCAGAGTTCCCCGTCGCGGCGGATCTCGAAAGCGGCGCCGCGTCCGTCCGCTTCCTCCCGGCTCCCCGACTCACCGCTGTCCGCGTAACCGCCCACTCTCTCGCCTCCCGTGCTGTCCCCAGTCCCACCGTCTTCACAGAAGGCCTCGACAGTCCAGCCGTCGGGCAGTCGGTCTTGGAGCCTCCCTGCGACGAACGTCTGTCCGGGCTTACTCATCACGCGCCTCTTCGGCGTGCTGGAGCGCCTCGTGGACGGCGTCGGGGTGCTCCTCGACCAACTCGCGCAGGTCGCCCAGCATCGCGACCTCGTCCTCGTCGGTGGCCGCGGCCGCGTCGGCGAAGATGTCGTCCTCGGCCTGGTCGAGGCCGTGGGCGGCCTTCTGGCTCAGCGCGAGCCCACAACCCGGGCAGAATTGCGGGCTTCCTCGGAGCGAGGTCTGGCACTGCGGACAGTGCGTGTAGTCAACAGGTGGGGGATCCAACACTGATCGCTAACCGTTACGCACCTGTCTGTGAGTGCTTCATTGGACCCGTACAACGAATTTGTGGTAATCATCCCAACTGGGCCTGCTACTGGTCTATGTCCCGGACAGGAGCAGCAACCAGGTTGATTTCCGGGACCAACTCCGATAGTTTGTCAATATTCATGGAATTACTGCTCTGCTATCACCTCCGGACGTTGCCGCACCAGTCGTGCGAGTGCGCCTGTGCAACCTGCTCGACAGCGTCCTCGTCCTGGTCGCAGAGGGATTTGAGTTGCTCGACGGCCGGAGGTACCGCATCGGATGTGACTTCGCAAGGCGAGCGAGTACCCGCGCGGCATTGTGCTGGATTGCCACTTCATCGTGATTTGATATATTGTTGCCGACCGCCGAGGACGCGGCTCAACTGGCCGTGGCTGATGGAGGTGACGATGTAACGAAATAATTCGCAGATTCCGCACATACAAAGGATAAAATCAAAAAATTTAATAAAAGGTCGACTATGTTAGGTGGTATAGTGGACACCAACGACACGTCCACGTACCGGCGGACGTACATCAAGAGGGCGGGCGCGGCATCGTTTGTCGCTCTGACCGGCCTGGCCGGGTGCAGCAGCGACGGTGGCGATGGCGGAGGCAGCGACGGCGATGGCGGGTCGTCGGGCAACGCCAACCAGAACACGATGACGTTACAGGCAAACTCGCCGGCACAAGAGGGGTCGGTCCACGGGGACGTCGCCAGCTGGATCGGTGACATTGTCTCCGAGGAAACCAACGGTGCCGTGAATGTTGAGGCCTTCAGCGGCTCAGAACTCGGCGGGCAGGCCCAGTCGATCCAAGACATTTCCTCAGGGGCGCTCGATATGTACGTCATCCCCTACGCACTGACGGCTATCGTCGACATGCAGGAGGCCCAGGTATTCGACGCCCCCTACATGTACGATCCGGAGGAGCCGTACAAGGACATCTACGAGAAGACCGATCCCCAGGACTCCGAGCCGGCGAAGAGGGTCATCAACAACCTGGCCGAACGGGCGGACATCCGTTCGCTTGGGGCAGTGGCCCAAGGTACCCGCCGGGTGTCGCTCACAGTCCCCGCGAATACTGAAGCACCGCAGAACCCGGAGATGCTCTCGAACTACACCATGCGTGCAGTCCCAATTTCGATGTACGCTGAGGCCCTGAAGGGACTCGGTGCCGAGACGACCAACATTGATGCCTCGGAGATCGTTCAGTCGCTGGCGACGGGCAGCGTTGACGGCCAAGAGAACCCCTATAACATCATCAAGAACTTTCAGATCTACAAAGAACAGACCCACGTCATCGAGACCGACCACATGCACGTCCCGCTAGCGATCCTGATGCACGAGGGCGTGTTCCAAGACCTGACCGACAAACAACAGCAGACGTTCTACGACGCCGTCCGGGAGGTACAGCCGCGGGCCCGAGACCAGTTGCTGAGCAGCTTAGAGAGTATTAAGCAGTTCCTGCGAGACGAGGGAATCACCATCGTCACACCCGAGGAAATCGACTACGACGCCTATCGCTCGGCCACCCGGGCCCGCATCCGCGAACAGTTCCCAGACCTGCTGGACACCATCGAATCGCTCGCACACGACGACTACCAGCCCTGACCCACTCCCTGGCAACACATGGGAGCAGTCGACCACAGTATGGATCGTTTGGCGACGCTATGTTACGGTATCGGAGCACTCGCGCTGGGGGCTGTCACGGTCCTGATGATGGTGCGCATCGTCTCGCGAAACCTTGGACTCGAACTGGCGGGCCTGCAGCTGTACGCCCAGTTTTTCGGCGTGTGGATGGTGTTCATTGTCACCGGGGCGCTAGGTTGGGAGGGCCACCATATCGAGATTGAGTACTTTTCCGACCGATTTCCTGACCGAGTTAAGTCCTACCACGCTATCGTCGTTGGGCTGGTCAACATCGCAATGTGTGCGCTCATCGTGGCGGGCGCACTGCTCGCGATGCGGGAGTTCTGGGCCGGGACCTCCCCATCGGTGAACATCCCTCTGCCGCTGTACTACGTCCCGATGATCGTGGGCGTGACGATACTCGCAGTGGTGTACGGCAGCCGAATCGCGAATCAGGTGACTGCCATCCGGAACCGACGGGAGGGCTGAGATGTGGAGGTTCTGGGCATCAACGCCGGCCTCCTCGTCGTGCTTGCCTTCGTCGCCCTCGCGCTGTTGCGCATGCCGGTGTTCATCGCACTGGCGTTCCCCTCAACGCTGTACGTACTCGCCTCCGGGCGCCCGCTGTTGTTCACCGCGAACCGGATGGTTCGCATCCTAGATTCGTTCACGCTGCTTGCGATCCCACTTTTTATTTATGTCGGTTCACTGATGAATCACGGCGAGGTGACCGACAAGATCTTCGAGTTCGCGGACGCCGTTGTGGGCCACCTTTCGGGCGGGCTCGCCCAAGTCAACATCGTGACGAGCCTCGTCTTCTCGGGCATTTCGGGGTCCGCGCTCGCGGATATCGGCGGCGTCGGGCGCGTCCTCATCCGCACCATGTCCAGCGCGGGCTACGACAACGACTTCTCGGCGGCGCTGACGAGCGCCTCGGCGACAATCGGTCCCATCTTCCCGCCGTCGATTCCGCTCATCATCTACGGCATCATCGCGGAGGTGTCGGTCCTGCAGTTGCTCATCGCAGGAGCCGGCCCCGCCATCGTGACTGTCCTCTTGTTGATGACTTGGACGGCCTACATCGCCCGGAGCCGGGACCTTCCAAAAAACGCCAAGCGCGCGAGTCTCTCTCGAATGATACGGGGGTTGCTGGTGGCGACACCGGCGTTGCTCACGCCGGTTGTCCTCATCGCCGGGATGCTGGGCGGATACTTCACGCCGACGGAGGCTGCGGCCGTCACCGTCATCTACATCCTGTTGATCAACACCGCCATCTACGCGGTCACCGATATCAAATATCTGTGGACAGCAGCGGTCGAGACGGCCCGCACCACCGGCTCGATTGTCCTCATCGTCTCCGCGGCGGCCGTGTTCAGCTGGGTACTGTCCGTCGAGAGCATCGACACGCTGTTCGCCGAGTTCGTCTTCTCTATTAGCCAGGATCCCATTGTCGTGCTCCTGCTGGTCAACGCTCTCCTGTTGTTCATCGGCCTGTTCTTAGACCCCATCGCGGCACTGGTCATGATGACGCCTATCGTCTTTCCTGTGCTGTTCGAGGTCGGGATCGACCCTGTCCAGATTGGCGTTATCGTCGTGTTCAACCTGATGCTCGGCCTGCTGACGCCGCCGCTGGGGCTATCGGTGTACCTCTCGGCAGACATTGCCGACGTTTCCGTGGCGTCGGTCTTTCGCGAGGTGCGGGTCTACTACTTGGTATTGTTCGCGGCGCTCTTGGTGGTCACGTTCGTCCCGGAAGTGAGTCTCGTTTTCGTCGAGAAGTTCCTGCGATAATTAAGTAAGGGGGTGTCCTACACAGTCTGCAATGGCCAGAATCGACCTGACGAAAGCCGACGGCCGCCGAGAGGCGCTCCGGACGATGCTACTGATCCGGGAGTTCGAGGACCGCGTCGCAGACCGGTACGCCGACGACGAGATTCCGGGCTTCGTCCACCTCTCGCAGGGCCAAGAAGCCGTGGCGGTCGGGGCCTGCGGGGCACTTGAGCCTGTGGATTACATAACGAGCACGCACCGCGCCCACGGCCACAGCCTCGCAGCGGGGCTCTCCCCGGAGCGACTCATGGCTGAAATATACGGGAAGGCGTCGGGCTACTGCGGTGGCAAGAGCGGTTCGATGCACGTCGCTTCGCCTGAGGAGGGAATGCTAGGGGCACAGCCTATCGTCGGAGCGAGTGTCCCCTTGGGCGTCGGTGCGGCACTCGCCAGCCAACTCCATGGGGGTAACTGGGTGGCCGCTCCGTTTTTGGGCGACGGCGCCACCGCCGCCGGACAGGTCCACGAGGGGTTCAACCTCGCGGCCACCTGGGACCTCCCTGCGGTGTTCGTGATTGAGAACAACCAGTACTCCGAGGGGATGAGATTTGAGGAACAGCACAACGTCGCAGACCTCGTGGAGATGGCCGCCGCGTACGGCATCCCAGGCGAGATTGTCGATGGCCAAGACCCAGAGGCCGTCTTCGAGACCGTGCGTGAGGCCCGGACCCGGGCCACCGAGGGCGGAGGGCCGACGCTGGTCGAGGCCAAAACCTATCGCTACCGCGGTCACTTCGAGGGCGACGACCAGCCATACCGGACCGACGCCGAACTCAGGGAATGGAGACAGGAACGCGATCCCATCGACAACTTCCGTTCGCGGTTGGCCGAGCGCGGCGAACTGGACGACGACGGGTTCGAGTCACTCAGAGCCGAAACTGTCGAGACTGTCGACGCAGCTATTAACGCCGCCCGCAAAGCGGCCACGCCGAATCCCGAGCACGCGTACGAGGCCATCTACGACGACCCGGTCCCCGAGGTCGAACAGTTCCGCGACGGCACCGGCCAGTTGACGGTCGACCCACAGCGGACCGGCACGAGCGTATCGGCCGGCAACGACCGATCACCCGCGGCGGTTGGCGAGACGACCCGGCTCACGATCCGCGAGGCACTCCGCGAGGCGATCCGCGAGGAGATGGCCGACGACAAGGCCGTCGTTCTCATGGGACAGGACGAGGAAATCGGAGGATCCTTTGAGGTGACCGCCGGCTTGTACGAGGAGTTCGGGCCGGAGCGAGTGCGCAACGCACCGATCAGCGAGGCTGCACAGGTCGGTGCCGGTGTCGGCGCCGCGGCAACGGGCGTGCGGCCGGTCATCAATCTCAGCTTCTCGGATTTCGTCGGCGTCTGTTTCGACCAGCTAATGAACCAGGCCGGCAAGACGCGGTACATGTTCGACGGCGCCTGTGACGTGCCACTCACAATCCGCGCTCTCGAGGGTGGGGGACTGAACGCCGCTGCCCAGCATTCGGGGACCGTCCACACGCTGCTCTCCCACCTCCCGGGCATCAAGGTAGTCGCCCCGGGAACGCCGGCCGGCGCCAAGGGGCTGATGAAAGCCAGCATCCGCTCGGAGGACACCGTGGTCTTCTTCGAGAGCAAGGTGTCCTACGACCGCGAGGGGCCGGTGCCAGACGACGTACGGGTCCAACTCGGGGACGCGTCGGTCGAACGCGCTGGTGGGGACGTCACTGTTGTCGCAACACAGCGACTGCTGGGTGACGCACTCGCTGTCGCCGACGGCCTCAATGCCAGCGTTGAGGTCATCGACCCGCGAACGCTGTACCCGCTGGACACCGCCTCAATCGTCGAGAGCGTCCGGAAGACCGGTCGGCTGGTGGTCGCCGACGAGAGTCCGCTGTCTTACGGTTTTCACGCCGAGGTCGTGACCAGGGTGGTCGAAGCCGTGGGCGGACTCGACGGCGCCATCGAGCGGGTTGGCGTCCCCGACACGCCGGTCCCGTTCGCGCCGACGATAGAAGGCGAGGTGCTCCCCGGCGAATCCGAACTCCGGACCGCGATTGACCGGACGCTGTGACTATTGGTCGAGATCGAGGCCGTCGTAGATGCTCGTGTCCGGGTCGGTGGTCTCTCGTCTGACGACCGACCCGAAGACCGACTGGTCGAGCGCATCGAACTCAGGGTAGTTGACCTCCACCAGGTTGCCGGTCGGGTCCCGGAGGTACAGCTGTGCGGTGCCGTTGAAATCGAACACCTGTGGCGGCGCGGATTCCTTGCCGACCGCCGCGAAGGCATCGCGCTCTGCGGCCCGGCGGTAAACTGTCTCGAAGTCATCAACGTGGACCCCGAAGTGGGCGAACATCGTCGCTTCCGGTTCGCGGGCGGGATCATTCCAGAGGTGCAACTGCTGGTCGCCGATCCGGACTATCTGGAATTCTATCCCCTCGTCGGCATGGAAGTCCGCCTGGTTGCCGAAGGTCGGCGTCGGAATAGGTGCAGCGCCGATCACCGACTCGTAGAACTCTGTCGACTCAGCGACGTCGGCTGCGATGACACTCACGTGTGTCAACAGCGGTCCGCGGTCGGATGATGACATGTATCCCTGTTGTTCCGGCCCCGACAAATACGTTGGCCGTTGGATCGAAACCGATAGTTACGCTCATCCGAGGCTCAGTCCCCCGTCGACTGTCACCGTCGTGCCCGTCACGAACGACGCCGCGTCCTCAACGAGTCGTGCCGCAGCCTCTGGGTCGGATACGTCCGCCTCAATGCCGACGACCTCGTCCACGGCGTCGGTATTGAGAGCATCAACCGTCGTCGACAGGGCGTCGCTGTCCACGTCGTTGACCACAAGATCGCAGCCGTGTTCGATATAGAGCACAGAGCATCTATTCATCGCTCGCTCCTGAGCGGTTGGCTGAGTCTGGAGTACCAATAGTGAGATTCCAGCGAGTGACGAGTGGTAGGGCTGAGAGTAATACGCAGTTGTACCACCCGTTAAACCGGTATTATTTTGACCGAGCCAACTGTTACCGTGGAACGTAGTATGGCCGATTATACACTGGATACAGAGGAGGGAAGACGCGAAGCACTCCGTCGGATGCTGTTGATCCGGGAGTCAGAAGAGAACACGAAAAACCACTTCGCGGACGGGAACATTCCGGGATTCGTACACCTCTACATCGGTGAAGAGGCGGTCGGCGTCGGTGCGTGTGCGGCCCTCGACCCCGACGACTGGATAGCGAGCACGCACAGGGGACACGGCCACTGCATCGCGAAGGGACTCGACCCCGAGTTGATGTGGGCCGAACTGTTCGGCAAGCGTGACGGCTACTGCAACGGCAAGGGTGGCTCGATGCACATCGCCGATGTCGAGGCTGGGATGCTCGGCGCGAACGGCATCGTCGGGGCCGGCCCGGGGCTCGCGACGGGTGCGGCGCTGACCCTCGACTACAAGGGGATCGACGACCAGGTCGCGCTGTCCTTTTTCGGCGACGGTGCCGTCGCGCAGGGGCAGGTCCACGAGGCTGTCAACCTCGCGGCCACCTGGGACCTGCCCGCCATCTTCCTCGTCGAGAACAACCAGTACGGCGAGGGGACGCCTGTCGACAAGCAGCACAACGTCGAGAACCTCAGCGATACCGCTGGCGCCTACGACATCCCGGGCGTCACCGTCGACGGGATGGACATCACCGCCGTCAACGAGGCAGTCGCCGAGGCACGGGAGCGCGCCGTCAACGGCGAGGGACCGACCTTCATCGAGGCGGACACCTACCGGTACAGGGGCCACTACGAGGGCGACGAACAGGTTTACCGCGACCAGAAAGAGGTTGAACGCATGCGCGAGCGCGACCCAATCGAATCGTTCCGAAACCGGCTCATTGACCGCGGCGAACTCACCGAGGAGGAGTTCGAGACGATACAAACCGAGGTTGAGGAAGAGATCGCCGACGCAGTCGCCTACGCCCAGAAAGCGGACGCCCCCGCACCCGAGGAAGCCTACGAAGACATGTTCGCAGAGACGCCACCGGAGATCCAGCAGTTCGCGACGCAAGCGATGCCCGACGGCGGTCACGGAGGTGAGAGCCGATGACTGCCCAGGCCGACCTCGAACAGCGGCCGACCGAGGAGTTGACCGTCCGCGAGGCCATCCGCGAGGCGTTGCGCGAGGAGTTGGAACGCGACGAGGACGTCTACCTCATGGGCGAGGACGTCGGCGTGATGGGCGGCGTCCTCGAGGTGACGGGCGACCTCTACGAGCAGTTCGGCGAGGAACGGGTCCGCGACACGCCCATCGCCGAGGCCGGGTTCATGGGCGCCGCGACGGGCGCGGCCGCGACCGGGACCCGCCCCGTCGTCGAGATCATGTTCTCCGACTTCATGGGCGTGTGCATGGAACAGGTCATGAATCAGACCGCGAAGATGCGCTACATGTTCGGCGGGAAGACCGAGATGCCCGTCACCGTCCGCACGACGGAGGGGGGCGGCATGGGCGCGGCAAGCCAGCACTCGGGCACCGTCCACGCCTGGATCGCCCACTTCCCCGGTCTCAAGGCCGTCGCGCCGGGGACGGCAGCCAGCGCTAAGGGCCTCATCAAGACTGCCATCCGTTCTGACGACCCGGTGTTCGTCTTCGAGAACAAGATGATCTACGAGCAGTCAGGCGACGTGCCGACCGACGAGGACTTCACCGTCCCGCTGGGCGAGGCCAGCGTCGAACGCGAGGGCGAGGACGTGACCGTCGTCGCCACCCAGCGGATGGTCGGCGAGTCGCTCGGCGTGGCCGAGGAGTTGGCGGGTGACGTCAGCATCGAGGTAGTCGACCCGCGGTCGCTCTATCCGCTGGACACCGACACCATCGTCGACAGTGTCGAGAAGACCGGCCGGCTGGTGGTGGCCGACGAGAGCCCGGTCTCTTACGGCGTCCACGCCGAGGTTGCCACCCGCGTCATGGAGAATGCCTTCTACAGCCTGGACGCGCCGATCCAGCGGGTCGGGACGCCCGACACGCACATGCCATTCAGCACGCCGCTGGAACAGGAGGTGCTCCCGGACGCCGAGGGTGTCCGCGCGGCCATCGAGCGGATCGCCTGACGTGGCCCGCGTCGGACTCGTTGCGAACCCCGCCGCCGGCCGGGACATCCGCCGTCTGACTGGCGGCGCGAGCGTCGTCGACAACCGCGCCAAGCGCCGCGTCGCCGAGTGCGTGGTCAACGGCTTGACCGCCGTCGACGACCCGCCCGCGGTCGCGGTCATGCCCGACAAGGCCGGCATCGCACGCCACACGCGCGAGGAGGCACCGCCCGGCGTCGACGTCGAAATCCTCGACATCGACAGGGAGAACTCGGCGGCCGACTCGCGCCGGGCCGCGGCTCGCTTTCGCGAGTGGGCCGACGTCGTGGTCGTGCTCGGCGGGGACGGCACTACCCGCGATGTCGCGCTGGAGGTCGGCGACGTGCCGCTCGTCGGCGTCTCCACGGGCACGAACAACGTCGTTCCAGCCCCCGTCGACGGGACGGTGGCTGGCGCCTGTGCGGCTGTGGTCGCGACCGCGCTCGTCGATGCAGATGCGGTCACCCGCCGGCACGGGCTGGTCGAGGCGACCGTGCAGGGTGACGGGACATCGCTGACGGGCCTAGCGGCGATAGAGGTGACCGACACGTCCTTCGTCGGCACGCGGGCGGTCGTCGACCCGTCGGACCTGGTCGGCGGGGTCGTCTCGCGGGGCCACCCGGCAGAGATTGGTCTCCCCGCGGTCGCGGGCTGTCTCGGGCCCCTCGCCCCCGACGACCCCGGCGGAGCGATGGTCCGACTGTCCGATCCCGATGCTGCCGACCGGACCGTCCGCGGGCTGGTGGCGCCGGGCCTGACGACCGAGGTGGGGATTGCGGCCCACCGGCGCCTCGACTGGGACGAGCCCGCGGTCTTCGAGGTGGCGGATGGCGTGATCGGCGCCGACGGCGAGCGCGCGGTCGAACTCGTCGACGCGACGGTCGAGGTTGCGCCCGTCGCGGACGGACCCCGGCTCGTTGACCCCCGGAGTGCACTCGACGCGGCCGGAGAGGCCGGCGTACTGGTGCGGGACGCTCCCACCCTCGACGACTAGCCAGTCACTCCCCGCCGCGATACGTTCCGAGAACCAGCGCCGGGGCGTCCTCGGCGCGGTCGAAGAACGTCGCGAGGAACTCGCGGGCGTCGGCGGCGTCCAGCGCCCGGGTGTCGTAGGTGAGACTCGCAGTCACGAGCGGCCGGAGGTCGACGCCGTCCTCGACCGGGACGGAACGCTGACCGGTCGGGTCCACCGCCAGCGCGGCGACGGCTGGCTCGTTGACCAGCAGTCCCTCCGAGTCGGTTTCTCCGGCGTTCGCGAGTGTGAACGTCGGCACGCTCTCGCGGTCCCCGCCCGCGAGGTCCCGGCGCGCCGCGACCAGTTCCGCGACCGACAGCTCCCCGGCCGCCGGGATCACGCCCGCGGTCGGGTCACCCTCCACGTCGACCGCGAGCGCGAGGTTCTGTGACTCCTGGAGGTGGTGGGTCCCCTCGGAGTAGGTAGCGTTCACGGTCGGGTGGTCCGCGAGCGCCGCCGAGGCGACGACCGCCAGAACGTCGGTCATCGTCACCGACTCCTCGAAGGCGCTCCGCACCGCCTCGGTCGTCTCGAACAGCGCCGTCGCCGCCGCCTCGTCCGCGACCGCGGTCGCACGCTCGTACCTGTGTGCCGCGGCGTCGTCGAGAACGATCCGCCGTATTTCCGTGTCCCTCTCGACCGGTGTGTCGGTGTCCGCGGCTTCCCTGTCGGCTTCGGCCGCTGCCTCGACGTCGTCGGCAGTGACGGCTCCCTGGGGACCGGTCCCCTCGACGGTGGTCAGGTCGACGCCGAGTGCCTCGGCGCGTTTCTCCGCGCGAGGCGAGGCCTTCACGTCGGCGCTTCCCCCGGCAGTCCCGCCGCCCGCACTCGCATCCGCGCCGGCCGTGTCGCTCGACGCGGTCGCCGGTTCGGCCCCCTCCGCTGCCTGTTCGGTTTCGTCGGCTTCGAGGGTCTCGTCGACCTGGAGGTACATCCGCCGAAGGACGCCGTCTTCCCGGGCCTCGACCTCGCCGACGCTCTTCTCGGATTCCACCTCGGCGATCTGTTCGCCCTCCGTAACCTCCCCGCCTTCCTCGACCATCCAGTCCAGGAGGGTGCCTTCCTCCATCTCGAGCCCGAGTTTCGGCATCCTGACGATGTATCCCATGATGGGTGGACACTCGCGGCGGTCACAAAAATGTCCGCGTTACGTTGCCGACCGGACTGCCGCGGCGAGTTCTCCGACGCCCTCCCGGGCCCTGTCGAGTTCAGGCTCTGCGAGCATCGTCAGGAACCCGTGGATCATGTCGTCGTACTGGACGTGCTCGGTCGATACGCCAGCCTCGGCGAGGCGGTCGGCGAACGCGGCGCCCTCGTCCCGGAGCGGGTCGAATCCACAGGTGAGCAGGAACGTCGGCGGCAGTCCCGACAGGCTGTCGGCACGCAGCGGCGACGCGTAGGGGTGGCGCCCGTCGGCCTCGCTGCGGAGGTAGCCGTCCCAGAACCGCTGCATGTCCGCCCGCGTCAGGAAGTACCCCTGAGCGTTCTCCCGGTAGGAGTCGGTGTCGAAGGCATGGTTCGTCGGCGGGTAGGCGAGCAGCTGGCGGTCGATGGCCGGCCCGCCCCGGTCGCGTGCGAGCAGTCCCACGGCCGCCGCCAGCGTCGCGCCGGCGCTGTCTCCGCAGGTGATGAGCGTTCCCGAACTCGCGCCAAGCCGGTCGGCGTTGGCTGCGACCCAACGGGTCGCGGCGTAACAGTCTTCGCCCCCGCCTCGGCGGCGAGCGCTCGACAGAGCGCGTCGTGGGTGTCCAGTCCGCCGAGCATCCACCCACCGCCGTGGTAGAAGACGACCGCCGGCGTCTCCCTATCGACGTCGGGCGTGTAGGTCCGGAGGTCGACCGCGCCGTCGGGACCCTCGATGGTGCGGTCACGAACCTGCGCGACATCGTCAGGCGGGCGGTCGGGCACGCAGATGTCGCGGTACGTTCGCCGGGCCTCTGCCAGCGACAGTCGGTGCAGCGGCGGGACGCCCTGCTCCGAGAGGTCGTAGAGGAACGACTCGACCTGCTCGTTGAGTGACGCGGACATGCAACGCAGTACCACCCCCGTCGCATTAACGGTACCCACGACCGGATCGAGCACACTGTAAAGATTCAAACCTCGGAATTTTAGGCCCGCCCGGGACTATGGCCTCGGAGGTTCGAATCCTCACAGGCGCAGGAGTCGGGAGCGACCAGTAAGGATAACCGCTGGGGCGGGACCGGAGTCCGAGTGTTAGGTCGGCCGCCGCTCTGGTCGCGCTGTTCTACTACGACTTCCTTGACTTCGGGAAATGGACGACCCCGTCATCGTCCGGGACGTCCGCGGTGACGTCATCGCGTTGAACACGCCCGCCTCGGAGTTCGTGCCCGTGGACGCGACCACGCTCGCGGACGCGTCGCCAACACTGGCGAGTGCGGTCAAGTCCGACGCGGATACGGTCACAACCAACGAGCGGGTCTTTGACCTCAACGTCTCGCCGATTTACACGCAGGGCGACCGGAAGCGAGGGGAACTGATCGTGCTCCGGGACGTCGCGCTCCTGAAACAGCGGGAGAGGGAACTCCAGCGGCAAAACGAGCGCCTCGACGCCTTCGCGAGCGTCGTCTCCCACGACCTCCGGAATCCACTCCAGGTGGCCGACGGCCGCCTCGCCCTCGCCAGGGAGGAGTGTGACAGCCCGCATCTTGACGAGCTTGACGACGCGCTCGCCCGGATGGATACGCTGATCGACGACCTGCTGCGCCTCGCCCGCGAGGGGCGGGACGTCGATGACGTGACGCCGGTCAACCTCCGTACGCTCGTCAAGGAGTGCTGGGGTTCCGTCGCGACCGACCAAGCGACTATCCGAACGGAGACAAACGGCTACACAATTCGCCTACTTTCCCCAGAACGGGTCGCGGTTGCGCCGGCGGTCGAGGTACATCGAGATGACCTCGCGCTCGTCGGCGGAGATGTCCTCGTGGAGTTCCTGTTCGAGGATCTTGGCGTGTTTCTCCGGAATCTCGGTCCAGAGGACGTCACCCTCCTTGATCTGGCGGCCGACGGTGGGCCCGTCGATGGAGACGGCGACGCGCTCGCCGGTGCGGGCCTCCTCGACGTCCTCGCCCTCGTCCTGGATGGACTTCAGCGTCCCGACGCGGTCGGGTTCGTCGCCCTCGAAGCGTGCGACGCGGGAGTTACGACGGAGAAGCCCCCCGCGGACCTCGACGCCCACGACGGCGGGGTCGGACTGGCGGAACACGTGGTCGTCGAGGATCTCGAACCGGGCGGGGCGGGTGATGTTTTCGAGCACCTGCTGTTGCTGGGCCTGATCGACCTCGGCGACGTGGTCCTCGTAGGCCTCGACGAGGCGGTAGATGACGTCGTGTTCGTACAGGTCGACGTCCTCCTGGTCCGCGAGACGGCGGGCGTCCTCGAGGACGTCCACGTTGAACGCGATGACGACGCGGTGTTTGGGGTCGGTGGCCGTCTCCCCGATGCGGATGTCGCGGGGCGCGACGTCACCGACCTCGGCGCGCATGATCGGGATCTCGGCCTCCCCGAGCGTGCCTGCCAGGGCCTCCAGACTCCCGAGCGTGTCGGCCTTGACGGTGACGCCCTCCTCCTCGGTCGAGACCTCGATCCCGGCGAGTTCGCGCTCCACTTCGGCGATCACCTCCTCGATGGGGCGGTTCCGGACCACCCGGATCGGCGCGCCGGCCATGGCGTCGTCAAGGTCGGGAGCCGCGATCTTCACGCCGTCGGCGGCCACCACGGAATCGATCCTGTCGAACTCGTCGTCGGCCCTGATCTCGGCGAGGGGCTTCGGTTTCAGCAGTGCGCGGACCTCGGTCACGATGGGCGCGTCGATCCCCCCGATGACGACCCGGTCGTCGGCGCGGATGGTGCCGTCGTAGACGATAGCGTCGACGGTCGCCCCGAACCCGCGGGTCTCGGTCACCTCTAGCACTGTGCCGGCACCGGGACCCGCGAGGTCGATCTCCATCTCGGATTTCAGGTACCGCTGGGAGAGCCCCATCAGGACCGTCAGCAGGTCCGGGACTCCCTCGCCGGTCTCGGCCGAGACCGGGACGACGCCGACGTTCTTCTGGAAGTCCTGGACGCGCCAGTACATGTCCGCCGAGAAGTCGGCCTCGGAGAGCTGGCCGATAATCTCGTAGAGGGCCTCGTTCAGGTCCGACTCGACGCGGTCGGCCTGTGACTCGATGGCGGCCTTCGAGGGACGGTTCGGCCTGGGGTTCCACCCCGGCACGGTGTCGACCTTGTTCGACGCGACGACGAAGGGCGTGGCCGCCCGCCCCGGGAGCGCAGCGTCGAAAACGAGTGGTGTCCCGGCGTGTCGATGAACAGGAGGCCGGGCAGGTCGAAATCGGCCGGGTCGACCAGCCCGCCCGCGATGTCCGAGATGACCTCCAGGGGCACCGCCGTCGAGCCGATGTGCTGGGTGATGGCCCCGGCCTCGCCCTCCGTGACGGCCGAGCCCCTGATGCGGTCAAGCAGGCTCGTCTTGCCGTGGTCGACGTGACCGAGGACTGCGACGATGGGCGTCCGCAACGCCGTCCCCTCTCCGTTGTCTTCGGACATGTTCTCACCCTAGAAGTTGTGTGCACACAGCCGCGCTCGCCATTTAAGCGCGTCGTATCACGCCGCCACGAACCGGGAGGTCGGCCAGCGAAACGCTACCCGCTCGCCCAGTCGGGAGTCTCGACTGCCGTCTCCCCGAGGTCGGTGTGGGTGTACCGGTATGCGACCGTGCCGTTGGTGTAGGTCACCGTCGTCTCGATGTCACGCACCCGGCCGTCGGCGCCGACGACCACGCGGCCGGACCCGGACCTGGCGGTTCCGAACGTCCGTGAGGCGGCGTTCGTGTAGACGTCGCTGACGTTGTAGACGAACACCGGAGAGCCGTCCCGCTCGGCGGTGCCGGTTAACTGGAGCCTGTACAGGAGGAGCTGTGACTTGAGGACCCGAATGTCCGCCGACTGGACCGCCCGCTGGTACTCCATCTCCGAGCGCCCGGCGACCGACCCGTTCTCGACGTCCCACTGTGTCAGCGT
>PXSU01000089.1:0-1507 GCA_003022745.1 Halobacteriales archaeon SW_9_67_25 | reverse complement strand
CCGAGGACGGCACCGTAGTGCGACCGGAGTGCCGCGTCGGGGTCCTCGACGCCGGACTCCGACCATCCTTCCGGGAGCGGCGGTTCGGCGGCCGTGTCCGTCCCTCCCGGTGTCGGCGTCGGTCCGTCGGTCGGCGTCGGCGTGGGCGCGGGCGACTCACTCCCCGGTTCCGGTGTCGTCTCGCCCCCGGAGAGACCGAGACAGCCCGAGACGAGGAGCAAGACGGCGACGGCCACGACCGCTCCGTTCCGGCTCATACAGGTCCTGAGAGGGTCGGCGTTATCACCTCTGCGCTTTACAGTGCCCGCGCTCTTATCGTACCGGTGGCTTTTACGCGCCGGCCGACCACCCACCGCACATGACAGAGGAGTACCGCACCGAGCGGGACAGCCTCGGCGAGATGCAGGTGCCGGCCGATGCCTACTGGGGCGCCCAGACCCAGCGGGCCATCGAGAACTTCCCGGTCAGCGACGCGACCTTCGGGCGGCGGTTCGTCCGCGCACTCGGCGTGGTCAAGAAGGCCGCCGCGCTGGCCAACCACGACCTGGGGCTGTTGCCCGCGGAGACGGCCGAACCCATCGTCGAGGCCGCAGACGAGGTCATCGCCGGCGAACACGACGACCAGTTCCCGGTCGACGTCTTCCAGACCGGGAGTGGCACCTCCTCGCACATGAACGCAAACGAGGTCATCGCCAACCGCGCCAGCGAACTGGTCGGTGCCGAGGTCGGGGCCCGGGAGATCCACCCCAACGACCACCTCAACTACGGCCAGTCGAGCAACGACATCGTCCCGACGGCGATGCACGTCGCCAGCACCGAAGCCGTGCAGTACGACCTTCTGCCGGCCCTGGAGACACTGCGGGACGCGCTGGCCGCCAAAGAGGACGAGTTCGGGGACGTCGTCAAGACCGGACGGACCCACCTCCAGGACGCCACGCCCATCACCCTGGGCCAGGAGTTCTCGGGCTACCGGACACAGGTCGAGAAGGGCATCGAGCGCGTCGAGGGCACCCTGCCCCGCCTGCGCGAACTCGCCCTGGGCGGGACCGCCGTCGGGACCGGCCTCAACACCCACCCCGAATTCCCCGCGCAGGCAGCCGAGTACATTGCCGAGGAGACCGGGATCGCGTTCCGCGAGGCCGACAACCACTTCGAGGCCCAGGCCGCTCACGACGCGATGAACGAGGCCCACGGGGCCGTCCGGACCGTCGCAGGGTCGCTGAACAAGATTGCCAACGACCTCCGATTGCTGGCCTCGGGTCCGCGCAACGGCCTCGGGGAGATAGACCAGCCCGAGAACCAGCCCGGCTCCTCGATCATGCCCGGTAAAACAAATCCCGTCGTGGCGGAGGCTGTCAACCAAGTCCACAAGCAGGTCGTCGGCAACGACGCCGCCATCGCGGCCGGGGCCGCCGAGGGACAGATCGACCTCAACCTCTACAAGCCCGTCATCGCGTACAACTTCCTCCAGTCGGCCGACATCCTCGCCAACGCCAGCGAGGTCTTC
>PXSU01000088.1 GCA_003022745.1 Halobacteriales archaeon SW_9_67_25 | reverse complement strand
ATAAATGGACGCCTCACACCAGCGGTTCGACCATCCCGCGGCCGGCCTCGAGGAGTTCCCCGACCCTAGATTCGCTGCCGGCCTCCGCGTAGACGCGCAGTTTCGGTTCCGTTCCCGACGGTCTGACGAGGACCCACGTGTCGTCGGCCAGGAATATCTTGAATCCGTCCACAGTGTTGACGTCAGCGACGTCCACGCCAGCAACCGAGTCCGGGAGCGTCTCCTGGAGTTCGTCGAGGACCGACGCCTTCCGGTCGTCGGGACACTCGACACCGACCCGGTTCTGGACGACCCCGCCGTGTCTGGCCAGCAGGTCGTCTATCCGGTCGTCCAGCGAACGGTCGGCCTCCGCGGCCGCTGTCACGAGAGCGACGAGGACCCCGTCCTTGTTGCGGAGGTGGGCAGTCACGCCGTAGCCGCCACTCTCCTCGCCGCCACACCGGGCGTCGAACTCGCCCATCGCCTCGGCGACCCACTTGAACCCGACCGCAGTTTCGTGGACTGACTGTCCGTGGTCCTCGGCGACGCGGTCCACGAGGCTGTTCGTCGAGACCGTCCGTACAACGTCGCCTTCCCCGGATTCGAGGAGGTAGTCGTACAGCACCGCCAGGTAGACGTTCGGGTCGAGAAAGCCCCGTTCGGGCGTGACGACCCCGATGCGGTCGGCGTCGCCGTCGTTGATGAACCCGAGCGCAGCCTCGCCTCCGGTGACCCGTTCGACCAGTTCCCCCGCCCGCTCCGGGACGGGCTCGGGTGGCGTGCCACCGAACTCGGGGTCCCGGGAACACCGGAGGCGGGTGACGTCGGCCCCGGCCCGTTTCAGGAGCGCGTCGGTGACCCCCCGGCCGCTGCCGTGCATCGCGTCGTAGAGTACGGGCAAGCCGTCGAGGTCGTCGGGCACCATCGCGACGGCGTGGTCGCTGAAGGGCGTCACGAGGTCGCGCTCCTCGGCGCTCCCGAACGACTCGTCGGGTTCAGGTTCCGGCGCGGCCAGGCGCGCCTCGATGGCGTCGGTGACCGCGGGAAGCGCGGGTGTGCCGTCGGCCGGCAGGAACTTTACGCCGTTGTACTCCGGGGGGTTGTGGGAGGCAGTGATCATGAGCCCACCTGCGTAGTCGCCGTCCGTGACGGTCCACGCGAGAACCGGCGTCGGACAATCCCGCTCTGCCAGGGTCACGTCCCGGCCGTTCGCAGCGAGTACCCTGGCGAGTTCCTCCGCGAACCCCCGGGAGTGTTCCCGGGCGTCGTAGCCGACTGCGACCGGACCTGTCTGGCTCTCGTCGTCGAGGTAGGTCGCCACTCCCTGCCCGACCATCCGCACCCGCCGTGTCGTGAACTCCGAGAGCGTCGCTCGCCAGCCGTCGGTGCCGAACTCGATGGTGTCGGCCCCCGTATCGTCCATGCTCGACTCTGGGCGGCGACGCCATTAAAAACCCCCCGTCTGAGACGGGGCATCGGAGGCAGCCAGAATCGGGGTCCGCGGTATCTACACGATCAGATGTTCCGGGCGCGCTGCCTCGCAACCTCGGCGATTCCGGCGTTGGCCGAACAACTCGGACAGGCGTAGACGCGGCCGCGCTCGTCGGCGAAGACGCGCGCGAACCGGTCCGAGACGTGCGCGCCGCAGTGTTTGCACTCGGGCATCGTGGTCGGCCGGCGTCCCTCTGCCGGCACTGTACGTAGGAGTGGACCGGGGAATACGATTGTGCCCAAAATATTTGGGTACCGGAGACCCCCCGCCGTGCCCCCCACCTCTCCCGGCCGACAGTATCAGGGAGTGTCGGTCGGGGAGACGAGTGCGACCTTCTCGGTGCGGTCGAGTTGCTTGATTTCGTGTTCGCGGACCATCGCGTCCGAACGGGAGTCGAATGACTCGACGTGAACGAGTTCGACAGGTGCCCGGCCCCGGGTGTACTTCGCCCCTTCGCCGGCAGCGTGCTCCGCGATCCGTGGGCGGACGTCGGTCGTGTAGCCCGTATACAGCGTGCCATCCGAACAGCGGAGGACGTAGACGTACTGGCCCGGGCGTTCGGGCACCTCGACGCCAGCGGCGACCGCGTAGCCCGGGTCAGCCATCAGTCGAGTCCCGCCCCGTGTCGTCGGCATCGGTCCGGGCCGCGTCGAGTCTGCGAGCAATGAGCCCCGCTTGCGCGCCAGCGGTGAATCCCGCGTCCACGTTCACGACCGTCAGTGCCGTGCAGGACTGGAGCATCCCCGAGAGGGCGGCCTCGCCCTCGCCGCCGTGGCCGTAGCCCGTCGAGACGGGTAACCCGACGACAGGAACGTCGACCAGTCCGGCGGTGACCGTCGGCAGCGCCCCCTCGCGGCCGGCCGCGACGACGAGCACGTCGTGTGTGCGGAGGTCCTCGACGCGGTCGGTCAACCGCGTGAGTGCCGCCACCCCGACGTCGTCTATGCGGGTGACACTGGCCCCCATCTCGGCAGCGATGGTTGCAGCCTCGGCCGCCGGCACCGCGTCGGCCGTGCCTGCCGTGACTGCGGCAACCCCCGCGGCCAGATCGGTCGGTTCGAACTCCGGCCCGTGGGCCACCAGCAGGCCCGCCCGCCCGTCCGTCCGGACCGAGGCGTCCGGGTACTCGTCGTCGAGGCGGTCGCGGGTCGCCTCGACGTGGCGGTTCCCGAGTCGGGTCGCGATGGCCCTACCGGTCGTTTCGAGGCTCGTCCCGACCAGATCCGCGACTTCCTCGGGTGTCTTTCCGTCCCCGAGAACTGCCTCGGGAACCCCGCTCCGTCGCTCGCGCGCGGCGTCGAACCGGCCGGCATCGGTGGTAGCGTACCCGCGGAGCCTGGATTCGGCAGCCTCGGGTGTGAGTTCGCCCGCGGCAAGTGCCTCCAGAATGTCTCGCATGGAAGCGCGTACGCGACGCGGCCACTCCTGTGTAACGGTCGGGAGCCGAAAGACTCAGACTCCCGTTAACAGCGGCCTGAGCGCCCGCAAACGGGAAAGCTTTTAACCTGCCCATTGGAAAGACACTCTGTATGGCAGACCTCATCGTTAAGGCGGCCGTGAAAGAAAAGCTCGATGACATGAACGTCGCGTCCGACTTCTACGGGGCACTCGACAACGAAGTCGACGAGCTCCTCGAGGACGCCGCGGCACGCGCCGAGGCGAACGACCGCAAGACAGTCCAGCCGCGCGACCTGTAGGGCCGGCGCTTTTTGTCGGTTCAGTCACACGTCCCGGACTTCGGTGC
>PXSU01000087.1 GCA_003022745.1 Halobacteriales archaeon SW_9_67_25 | reverse complement strand
CCGGCGTGACTGTCACCGGAGCGTTCGACGACGCGAGCGCGAGCATGCTCGGCGGCGTGACCGTGACCGACAACACGACCGACGAACTGCTCGCACACGAGACCGTCGGGTGGGACGTGCTGGTGTATACGCCCCCCGAGCGCGCCTACAGCGCCGAGGCAGACGTCGCGCGGTGCCGGCAACTCGCGCCGGTGGCCGACCTCGTCGCGGAACTCGCACTCGGGGGCGAGCACGCGCGGGCCATGACGGTCAACGGGCTGGCGTTCTGTGCCGCCCTGGGGTTCTCTCCAGACCCGCTGCTCGTGGCGATGGACGCCGCTGCCGGCGTGTCGCTGTCGGGTACGGGGCCGAGCTTCACCGCCATCGGCGAGCGCGAGGCACTCGAGACGGTCCGGGACCGGTGGGCAAAGCGGGAGGGGCGAACGTGGCTCACAACGACACAGACGGAGGGAGCACGAATCACATGACTGACAGGGACGACGCCAGGAACGCCGGAGTCGACCCCGAAGAGATGTCGCTGGAGGAACTGCGCCGGGAGATCCGCGAGATCGACCGCGACCTGGTCGACCTCATCGCGAGACGGACCTACGTCGCGGACACCATCGCGGAGGTGAAAGCCGAGCAGGGGCTCCCGACGACCGACGAACAGCAGGAACAGGAAGTCATCGACCGCGCCGGCGAGAACGCCGAGCGGTTCGGCGTCGACGCCAACCTCGTGAAAGCCATCTTCCGGCTCCTGATCGAGCTGAACAAGGTCGAACAGCGACAGAAGCGGTAAGACCGAAACACTCTCGAATCCTCACGAGCGTCTCCGAATCAGGGATGGCGTGCGACCGACCAAACTGATTTATTACTACCTCCTGTACTCGCAAGTATGGGAAGTTACGCGACGCCGCCGGACTGGTCGAGACGGTCCGACGGAGACGACGAGTCGACAGATAAGCTCGGCGACCTGCTGTCCGGACGGCTCGCCGATGTGGATATCGACTCTGTCACAGCGGGACGAGCCGGGTCGGGGCAACGTAGCGACCGAACTCCTGAATGGGAGCCACGAGTTCTGCACGTCGATTCTTAACCTCATGGAGATTCGGTCAGTGTTGACGAAAAAGAAACGCGTGGAACAGGAGCGTGTTGAGGAGGTACTGACTGATATCTACGGGAACGTCGAAATTTACGCACCGGAAATCAGCGACCAGATCGCGGCGTACAGTCTTCAACAAGACACGTTACTGTACACGCTCGATTGCGTTCTTTTCGCCCTCGCCGAGGATATCGACGCATCGCTGGTCACGTTCGACGGCGAACTACTGGACAACGGTGCCGTCCCACCGGCAGAGCTACTGGATTAGCGTTGATTCGGAGAAGTTGGTGCATAGCGGTAATCGGCGCCGTCTCTGTTATCACTCGGGCGGATAGGCCTCGACCAGCCCGTCCAGTGCCTCGTGGTGTTCGGTGGTGTGGGGTGCGGTCAGGGGCGAGACGCTGACCCGGCCATCGACGATGGCACGGCGGTCCGTTCCCTCTGGGTCGGGGACGTCACCCTGTGCCATCATACCCCAGATGTTGTCGACCAGGGAGACGGTCTCTCCTTCGCGTCTCGCGGCCATCTCCTGGACGCGGGAGGGGCGGGTCACGACCATGCCGCCGGTGGCCTCGCCGGGGACGGGCGCGTTGACGTTCAGGTAGTCGGCCTGGTCGAAGACACCGGCGTTTGTCGCGTGGTCCGCGAGGTACTGCGCCGCCCGAACTGCCTCGTCGTACTCGCCCGCGGCGACGTCGACGTCCTCGTAGGCAGTGTTCTCGGCGACCGGGACGTACAGCGAGACCGCGATCGCCGGGACGCCGAAGAAGGTGGCCTCCACGGCCGCACTGACCGTCCCCGAGCGTCCGAGGTTGTAGGCACCGAGGTTCGCACCGCGGTTACACCCCGCGACCACGAGGTCGGCCCCCGGGACGAGCGCTTCGAGCCCCGCGACGACGCAGTCGGCCGGCGTCCCGTCGATTTCGTAGCCCAGTTCGTGGTCCCGGACGGTCACTGACCCCGAGAGCGCGCGCCCGACGGCGCTCTGGTCCTCTGCCGGGGCGACGACAGTCACGTCGGCGACGGCACGCAGCCCGTCGCGGAGAGCGCACAACCCGCTCGCCTCGATGCCGTCGTCGTTGGTCAGCAGTATCGTCGGCTCGTCCATGGACCCCCTGTGGCCGGAGTCCGCAAAAGCGTGCCGTCCGCGCCGACATGGGGCCGCCCTCGTACTGTCGGCTGTTACTCAGTGCACCCGGTCGACGACCGTCTCGCCGTCGACGACCACGTTGTAGGCCGCCTCGTCGTCGTTCCACAGCACCAGTGCGTTCTCGAACCGGAGTGTGGCGCCGTAGTCGGCGGCCGCGAGGTCGCGGTTCAGACCCGATTCCCGGGTGAGCACCGCGAAGTGGTCGGCCTGTTCGCTGCCGTCGCCGACCAGGAACAGGGGATTGTCCCCCTCCGAGAGGTCGTGACTGAGTTTGATCGCGGCCAGGTCCACGCGTTCGGTCACGAACGAATCTGCATCCGCCATCCTCGCGGTTCGGTCCGGGTCCGGTCGGAACTCGACCCGGCAGTGGCCGTCGGTGCGCCAGAGGCCGAACGCGTACTTGACGTCGGCGTTGACGAACTCCCCGTCTCCGGGAGACCGGTCCTGGGTGCCGGGCGGGGAGTCCCGCCGCTCGTAGGCCGCCGGGTCCGGCCCGCGCGCGCCCTCGTCGAGGCACCGCTGGACCGCCGGCACGTCGACGTCCGGCCGGACGTCGAACGACCAGCACTCCCCGGCCGGCCTCTCCCCGGGCCAGAGGCGGACTGTCGGGGCGTAGACGGTCGCTCCGTGCTCGCGTTCGACCGCCCGTTCTATCTCGCGGAGTCCCGTCGCAGTGTTCCTGTCGGCCGGCGCCAGCGCGACGACGGACCCGTCCGCGGCCAGAGCGTTCAGGTACCGGCCGACGACCGCCTCCGGCGCGTCGAGTTCCGAGAGCACGTTCGCGAACACGACGATATCGTAGCTGTCGCTCCCCGGGCCATCCGCGTCGATTCGTGGATCGAACGCCTCGGCCGTCGACCGATACACCGATGGATGGACGTTCGGTCCCGTTTCCGCGAGAAAGCGTTCCAGCAGGTCCGCCGCCGCGCTCGGTTCGACGGCGTGGTACTCGATTAACGACTCCTCGCCGAGGAGGTCACAGAGCCCGAGTGCAGGCCCGCCGACGCCCGCACCCACGTCGAGGACCCGGGGGCTCGCCGGGAGCTGGCCGTCCCTCGCGAGTTCCGCGAAGACGTACCGGGCCGCGGCATACGTCGCCGGGAGGTGATAGACCGCGTAGCCCAGCGCCGTCAGGCCGTCGTACTCGACGTCCAGCCCCCGGTGGTAGCGTGCCTTCACCTCGCGGACCCGCGCCCGGAGCCGGTCACCCGACTCCCCGTCCGGCCACCCGGACCCGAACCGGTCGACCAGTGCGTCCTCGAGGGCGCGGACGTACCGCCGGGGGACCGCGTCGACGCCGTCGTGGGTCACGTCGGCGGGGCCCTCCGGTGCGGGGACGAAGGTTCCGTCATCCCGCTGGACGAGACGCAGGTCGGGTGCTTCCTCACGGAGCACCTGCGCGACTGCCCCGGGATGGGGTTGCCCTTCGACGTAGTCGCTGATCTCCGCGGGGTCGAGCGGGCGAACCTCGCGCAGGTACCTCGCGTTGTGCCGGACCTGCTCGCGCTGGTCGGGGCGCATCTCAGTTCCCGGCCTCGTCGTAGAGGCGCTGGAAGGTTTCGCGGTCGGCGTCTGCGATTTCCGCTGCCGCACTGGCGACGTCCTCGGCCCCCTCGAAGGCGGCCTGGACGTCCGTGTAGACGCCCGCGTCGCCACCGGCCACCCGGGCCACCAGTTCCTCGATGCCCGCCGAGACGGGCGTCTGGAACCGGTCGGGCACCGACTCGGCCGCGAGCGCGTACGCGAGGACGGCAGTGTGCGTGCGCGCCTGGACAGTCTCCATCGCCTCGTCGTGTTCCGCGGGTGTGGTCTCGAAGAGCCACGTTCCCCGGTTCGTTCGCCGGCGAGAACAGCGGGTGGAGGCTGACCCGCTCGCGGGTGGGCGCGTGCCGGCGCATCGCCGCGACCGGCTCTGCCATCGTCCCCGTCACGTCGAAGATGGCCCGCTCTGCCTGTCCGCCGTAGGTCGCGATTGCCTCGCTTGCGGCCGGGATCGGGACGGCGACGCAGACGGCTTCGAACGTCTCGCCGGTATCGGGCGCCACCATCTCGGCGTCGAGGGACTCGGCAGCCTCGCGTGCCGCCTCCCTGTCGACGTCCAGGACCGACAGCTCCAGCGACGGCGGTCCGTCCTCGCACAGCGCCCGCGCGAGCCACCGCCCCATCGCGCCCGCGCCGACGACGAGCAATTCCATCGGCGGTGGATTGACCGGCACGCGGCAAAAACAGTTCGGTCGGCCGGGCCCCGCCCGCGCATGCGGTCACGCCGTCGGTATCAGGCCCGCTCGAACCGGTGTCGCACGACCGTCGAGTCGTCGTCCCACTCGAAGTGCTCGTGGGCGCGTTCCAGAATCTCCCGGTAGTGGTCGAGGTCGCGCGCGCCTTCTGCTCGCGCATCTGCGTCGGTCATCTCGCCCAGCGTGCGTTCCTCGACCTCGACGACGGCGAACTGTGTCCCGTCGATCTCGAACGTGTCGCCCGCCTCGGCGTACTGCTGACCGCGGTGGATCTGTGTCCCCTCGCCGTCGACGGCCTGGGCCATCATTCGGTCGCTCGGCAGGAGTGTTTCGGGCTCGATTTCTGCCATGGTCGGCCGGCAGGACTCCCCGGGCAAAGGCCTGACCCTTCGGTGGTGTCCGGCCTCGGTCGGGTACACTTAACCCCGCGGCGCCACGGACTGAACGCGTCGACGTTCGCGGCGCGCGTCGTCATCTCTACCGAGTCTGACGTCACGTCGGCGGTCACGGCCGCAGTGGGAGCACTCAAGGGACCGCTCCACGGTGGGGCACCGGGGCCGGTACTCGATATGACTATGCCGAGCGCTCCGGTATGCCTGTATGGGTCCGAAAGAACCCCCGAAGAAAGTAACTCGACAGGGCGGGAACGCGGTTCATTCGGGCAATTACGTGGACAGATAAGAGGGACTACTCCGGCAGTGACCTGTTGACATCCTCCCCG
>PXSU01000086.1 GCA_003022745.1 Halobacteriales archaeon SW_9_67_25 | reverse complement strand
GACGTTGCTCGGGGGCGGGCTCATGATCGCGGAGGCGTTCGCACCCGGCGCGAACTTCTTTCCTGTCGGGGTCGGTCTCTTCGCTGCGGGACTGGTCGGCTTCCTGTTGCCCGTCACCGGCCCCGTCGCCTGGCTCCTCATGTCGGTGGTCGTGATCCTCGCGACCGGGGCGACCCTGTGGGCCTACGCGGAGTTCGACCTCATGAGCGGCGGCGGGAAGGGGCGGACCAGCGACTCCGAGTCGCTCCGGGGACAACTCGGCCACGTGACCGAACGGGTCACGCCGCGCTCGGGCGAGGTCAAACTCGACGACGGCGGGTTCAATCCCTACTACAAGGCCCGGAGCGTCGAGGGCGAGATAGCCGAGGACGAGGAGGTTATCGTCCTCGACCCCGGCGGCGGGAACGTGCTGACGGTAGACTCGGCCAACAGCAGTCAGGACGACATCGACCGCGCGCTCGCCCAGGGTCGCGAGGCGGACGCCGGCTTGACCCCCGCACCGGACACCGCTCCCGAACGCTCCAGTGCAGCCGAGAGCGCCGACGTGGATCGCGAGGCCGAACCCGAATCGAGCGACTGAACCCGGGAGAACGCAGCTACAGACAAACCCTTTTGCCTATCCGACACAAAGTGTCGGTGTTATGCTCCCCGCAGTGGTGTTACAGACGTTACCCGGGGCGTTTCCGCTCGTCGCGGCACTCGTCTTGATCTTTGCCATCGTCACAGCGTACAAGAGCATCGTCATCGTCGAAGCCTACGACAAGGCCGCCTACACGCGCTTTGGCGAGTACCAGGGGTTGCTCGAACCCGGCCCGAACATCGTCCTGCCGTTCGTGACGAAGGTCTACCGGTTCGACATGCGGACCCAGACGCTCGACGTCCCGCGCCAGGAGGCCATCACCCGGGACAACTCGCCCGTGACGGCCGACGCCGTCGTCTACATCAAGGTGATGGACGCCCAGAAGGCGTTCCTCGAGGTCGACCACTACAAGCGGGCAGTCTCGAACCTCGCACAGACCACGCTGCGGGCCGTCCTCGGCGACATGGAACTGGACGACACGCTCAACAAGCGCCAGCAGATCAACTCGAAGATACAGACGGAACTGGACGAACCCACCGACGAGTGGGGTATCCGCGTCGAGAGCGTCGAGGTCCGGGAGGTCAACCCCTCGAAGGACGTCCAGCAGGCCATGGAACAACAGACCTCCGCGGAGCGGCGCCGGCGCGCGATGATTCTCGAAGCGCAGGGCGAACGGCGCAGTGCAATCGAGGAGGCACAGGGACAGAAGCAGTCCAACATCATCCGCGCGCAGGGTGAGAAACAGAGCCAGATCCTCGAAGCACAGGGCGACGCCATCTCGACCGTGTTGCGGGCGAAATCCGCCGAGTCGATGGGCGAACGCGCCATCATCGAGCGAGGAATGGAGACCCTGGAACACATCGGCGAGGGCGAATCGACGAAGTTCGTGCTCCCCCAGGAACTGACCTCGCTGGTCGGGCGGTACGGCAAGCACCTACAGGGCAGCGACGCCAGGGAGAACGGCCACGTCCTGGAGGGACTGGAGTTCGACGACGAGGCCCGCGAGATGCTCGGCCTCGACAACATCAAGGAGATACTGGGACAGCTCGAAGACGAGGACGAGGTCGTCGACGTCGATCAGATGGAACAGGAGGCCGACGCGGTCAAGACTGGCGACGCCACCGCCGAAATCAAGGACCCCGACGAGGTCATCGAACAGATGGACGAGGAGATGGACAAGGAGGTCGCCGGCGGCGGCTCCGATTTCAACCCCAACGAGGGGACCGACGGCAGCGGGTCCTGACCCACCGACATAGAGCGAACCTTTTTCTGCCCGTCTCGCATAACAGAGAGTAATGACTCCGGAGGACCAGGAGGGCGGACGACCTGCAACTGGGCACCGGCGAGACACAGCACCACCTCCGACGGCTAGAGAACACGGGCGCAATCGAGAGCCGGAAGGACGGCGACTACCGGCGGTACTTCCTCGCGGGCCGGTTTTCGGCATACGAGCAGGTCGCCCTGGGCTATCTCCGGCGGGAGACGGCCCGGGGGATCGTGATCGCCCTGCTCGAGGACCCGACGCTTTCGGCGGGCGAGATTGCGGACCGGCTGGATGTCTCCCGGCCGGCAGTCAGCGGGTACGCGGGGCAACTCGACGAGGCGGGGTTACTCTCGCGGTCCGACGGGTACGCCGTCGAGGAGCCCGAGACCATGCTGGTGTTGCTGGTCCGGTACGCCGACTCCTTCGACGGGGACGCCCTGCGCCTGGCAGCGCAGGCGGACGACCTCATCACCCACGAACCGCGATGAGTGGTGACGACGGCGGCCTAGGCGAGGAATGGCGGCTGATCCGCGAGGAGGCACACCCGGGCCCGCTGAACATGGCCTTCGACGAGGTGGCCGCCGAGACAGCCGCCGACGGCGGACCGCGAACGCTCCGCGTCTACCGGTGGGACCCGAGCACGCTCTCGCTGGGCTACCACCAGGACCCCGCGACCGTCGACTGGGACTACTGCGAGCGGGAGGGGATAGCGGTCACGCGCCGGCCCACCGGCGGGGGCGCGATCTACCACGACGTCTTCGGGGACGTCTCCTACTCGGTCGTCGCGCCGGCAGCGGAGTTACCCGGGGACCTGATGGAGAGTTACGCGTTGCTGTGCGAGCCGCTCTTTTCGGCCTTCGAGCGGATGGGCGTCGAGGCGACCTACGCCGAGAGCGAGCGGCCGGCGGTCTACGAGCCGGCCTGTTACCTGCGGGACCTCCACCCGGCCCACGACGTGCTCGCGGCCGACGGGCGCAAGATCAGCGGCAACGCCCAGTACCGCCAGCGCGACAGCGTCATCCAGCACGGATCGGTCACGTACGCCAGCGAGGCCGACCGGCACCTCGGGGCGTTCGCCGACCCGCCCGACGCCACGGCCTTTCACGACCGCGTGACGTCGGTGCGCGAACAGGCTGGCATCGACCGCGAGGAGGCGGTCACGGCCCTCGAATCGGCACTCGCCGAGTGGGCCGGCGCCGAGCAGGGCGGGTGGACCGACGAGGAACGCGAGCGAGCGCGAGAGCGGGCACGGCGCAAGTACGCGAGTGACGCCTGGACGCGCGAGCGGACCGACCCGACGGCGTAGAAAGTCAATCGCTCCCCCACACGATGTCGAGTTCCACAGTGTCATTCGTGAGGGGGAGCCGGGATTGGTCGACAGTGGCACTCGAGTGCCGGGGTGGCGGGAGTGCTATTCGGGAAGACCCGCCGAGACGTGGCTGGCAGAGAACTCCGATTGATACTGACGGCTATAACTACGTGAAGATATTCGACCCCCCGTAGGGTCGAAATCCCTCACGGGCTTATAGCCGCCAGTATGAACCGAGGCCAGGTCGACGAACGGTTTATTACTTCTGTGCATAGAGGGTCGTCCCGACCAGCGGCGCCAGCCGGATGCTCTCGGCGGGCGAGACCACCAGGTAGGGTCGTTCGACGGGTCCGAACACGTCCACGACACACCCGACGTCCGTCAGGGACTCGTCGACAAGTCCTGTCCCCACATCGAGGGTCGTCGCGTCGGGCGACCGAACCACTGCCACTCCCTGTGCGGTTCGCACGACCTCCCCGGCGCGTCTCATCCGCGGATCGCGGCGACGTAGGCCGCGACGGCCGCCAGGAGGTCGCTCTTGGTGGCGTCGTCGGCGTCCTTCACGAGCACCCGGCCGCGGGGGTCGTACTCGCGGGGATAGGTCTTCTCGCGCTCGATAACTGCGTCGTAGCCGACCTGCTGGACGGCCTGTGCGATCTCGTCGACGGTCGGGTTCTCGACCGCGACGTCCAGCGGGACCCGCCGCCCCTCGCTTCTGGTGCACCCGGCGTCCAGAAACGCGGGCCAGATGACGTTCTCGACCATGTCGGCCACTCGGAGACGCCGCGACAAACGTCTTTCCTGTCGGAGTCGTTGACCCCGGGCAGGGGGGAGATTACACGACAGGGGAAGGTTTTACTTGACAGTGAGTGAATCACCGGTATGTCTCGGGACTACAGAGCCCTCCGCGACCCGAACGCGGAGTACACGATGCGGAACCTCTCTGCGGAGTCGATGGGGCTGGCGGCCGAGCGCGCGCCCGGGTCGCGCGACATCGAGATCAGGGACGTCCAGACGACGATGGTCGACGGGAACTTCCCGTGGACGCTGGTCCGGGTGTACACCGACGCCGGCGTCGTGGGCACCGGCGAGGCCTACTGGGGCGCGGGCGTCCCCGAGCTGGTCGACCGGATGGTCCCCTTCCTCGAGGGGGAGAACCCGCTCGACATCGACCGTCTCTACGAACATCTGGTCCAGAAGATGTCCGGCGAGGGGTCCATCGAGGGCGTCACCGTCACCGCCATCGCGGGCGTCGAGACCGCGCTGCACGACCTCGCCGGGAAAGTCCTCCAGGTCCCGGCCTACCAGCTCTTGGGCGGGAAGTACCGCGACGGGACGCGGGTGTACTGTGACTGCCACACAGAGGCCGAGGCCGACCCCGAGGCCTGCGCCGACGAGGCAGAGCGCGTCGTCGAACAGCTTGGCTACGATGCCCTGAAGTTCGACCTCGACGTGCCCTCGGGGTTCGAGAAGGACCGCGCGAACCGCCACCTCCGTCCCGGCGAGATCCGGCACAAAGCCGAGATAGTGGAGCGCGTGACCGAGCGAGTCCGGGACCGCGCCGACGTCGCCTTCGACTGCCACTGGACGTTCTCGGCCGGGTCGGCAAAGCGGCTGGCCACGGCTCTCGAGGAGTACGACGTCTGGTGGCTCGAGGACCCCGTCCCCCCAGAAAATCTGGCGGTCCAGCAGTCGGTCACGGAGTCGACGGTGACGCCCATCGCCGCCGGCGAGAACCGCTACCGCGTGACCGAGCACCGGCGACTGCTCGAATCCCAGGCCGTCGACATCGTCGCACCCGACCTGCCGAAGGTGGGCGGCATGCGCGAGACCCGGAAAATCGCTGACGTCGCCAACCAGTACTACGTCCCGGTCGCGATGCACAACGTCGCCTCGCCGGTCGCGACGATGGCCAGCGCCCACGTCGGCGCGGCCATCCCGAACGCTCTGGCCGTGGAGTTTCACTCCTACGAACTCGACTGGTGGGCCGACCTGGTCGAGGAG
>PXSU01000085.1 GCA_003022745.1 Halobacteriales archaeon SW_9_67_25 | reverse complement strand
GGAGTCGGGGGCGGTACGCTGTTCGGAGCGGGGTGGTGTCTGACGAAGCAACCCGGTGGCGACGACCGGCAGGTAATTCGAGTGATCGGTGCCGGCGTACTCGTCATCGTACTCGCGATCATACTTTCGCTCTGACGAACCCGAAACGGGAATCGGGACGGCAGTTCGAACCGACCCTCCGAACGTGCGGAGGCCGTGACTACTCTGGAAGTGTTCCATAATCCTTCTCGGGGGTATAGCGGTAGTGTTCAGATAAGCTGATGCCATGCGAACGCGAATGATTTGAACCAGTCGTCGGCTGTGTCTGCAGCGGCGTGACTGAAACAGTTTGAGAACGAATATGTCCTACGTTTTACCTCACGAAAGATACGTTCGACGCTGTTCCGATTTCCATGGCGTTCGTATCTGAAATCGAGGCCGTATCGGTTACAAACGTCTTTCAGTGAGTGCGACCCGTCAATGAGAAACACGGCGTCATCGACATCGTGTTTCTCGCGGAGTTCCGCGAAGAACGAGCGAGCGAACGCGTTGCTTGTCGTCGGTTCAAGCGCTGTGTGTAGTAATTCGTTTGACTCGGAATCGACAGCAGCGTACAGCCAGTAGTATTCCTCATCGAGCTGGATCACGGTCTCGTCGACTGCAACGTGATCCGGGTTTCGCCCTTCATCGGGTTGTAAATCGGCCTTGTGAACCCAGTTGTGAACGGTCGAACGAGCACGTTCGACACCGGGTGGCTCACAGTCCGAGCGACCACTGACTCGATGGCCGGTGAGAGACCTGTATTGCGAGTAGCTCACAAGACATCGGTGGTAGTTGAGTTACAAACGTCGAGACGGGGTGTCAATGGACTCAAGTACTGATCAGGTCACCGGCGTGCTCTCCGGACCGGACTCGAGAGCCATTGCCTGTAGAGGGATCACGCAGTCGGGGGTACACGTCTCCCGGCACGCCACCGTCACCGGCCTCGAACTGCTCTGTCGTTTCCGTCGGACTCTGGCCCATCACCCGCCTCTTCATCGCGAAGTGATATAATCAGTTGCCTTAAATTTTATTTTTGATAATTAGAACTGTCCCCTGACACCGAATCGCCTAAAAAAGAGCTACTGAAGGGTATTGTGCGGATATTTTCGCTCGATTCTAATTTTTGGGTCACTCATTGAGAGTATAATTGTGGTCCTCATCGGATGGGTCCCCGCCGTTGGATTCCCCGTCGTGTAGCTCGGTGCCTGGAGTCGCTAAATACCCCAATGATGGGTCGAAAGGAACTGTTTTTACCAGTCAGTGAGGTGTATCGGCATGAACAGCCCGATTCGGGTCCTCCACGTCGACGACGACCCCGCCTTTGCCGATCTCACTGCGACCGCTCTCGAGCGCGAACGCGAGGGATTTGCTGTCGAGACTGCCGCCAGCGCGGCCGACGGTCTCGAGCGGCTCGGGAAGGAAGACTACGACTGCATCGTCTCGGACTACGACATGCCCCGCACGGACGGCATCGACTTTCTCGCCGCCGTCCGCGAGGAGTACCCGGACTGTCCGTTCATCCTCTATACCGGCAAGGGCAGCGAGGAGGTCGCCAGCGACGCCATTTCCGCGGGGGTCACCGATTACCTCCGGAAAGGGTCGGGCACGGACCAGTACGAACTCCTCGCGAACCGCATCACCAACGCTGTCAGCCAGGTCCGGGCCGAACGCCAGCTCGAAGAACAGCGCCAGCGTTTCCGGATCCTCTTCGACCGCCTCTCGCAGGCGACCGTCGAGGTCGAGTACCGGGACGACGAGCCGATAGTCGAGCGCGTGAATCCGGCCTTCGAGGAGACGTTCGGCTACGACGCCGCCGAGGGGACGGAACTCGTGGACGCGTCGGGCGAGCGGGACACGGCTGCCGGGCGGATGGGCCACACCGACGGCACCGACGCGCCGGTCTGACTGCGACCGCCACGGGGCGGTGCCGCGGTCGCCCTGTCGGTCGGCTCGGCCGGGTAGTCAGAGTTCGATGACCAGTTTGCCGAGGAAGCTATCCGCCATGACTGCCCGCTGGGCCTCGGCAGCCTCGTCGAGGCCGTAGCGCCGGGCGAGTTCGATAGAGAGGTCGCCGGTCGACATGAGGTGAGCGACGCCCCGCAGCGGCACCCGCAGGTCCGGCGTGTTGAACATACTCATAAACTGGTAGGAGACGTCCTTCGACCGGGCGGCGCCGACCGCCGAGAAGCCAGGACTGGGGTCGTTCTCGCCGATGCCGACCACGCGCCCCCCGGTCGTGGCCACCTCGGCGTCGAGTTGCAGGTAGTCGTCCAGCCGGTGGTCGAGCACCACGTCGACGCCGTCGCCGGTCGCGGCCTCGACGATGGCCTCGTCGAGGTTTTCCCGGCCGTAGTCGAGGACGGTCCCGGCGCCCAGTTCCGCGAGGGCGTCGTGGTACTCGGGTGCGGCGGTGGTGATGGTCCGGGCGCTCACCGCGTCGGCAATCTGGACGGCGGCGTGGCCGACGCCGCCCGAGCCGCCGTGAATCAGGGCGTCCTCGGCGGCGTCCAGCGCGGCGTGGTCGACCAGCGCTCGCCAGGCGGTCCCGGCGACGACGCCGGCCGCGCCCGCCTCCGCGAGGTCGACGCCATCCGAGACAGCCACGAGGCGGTCCTCGGGGACGACGGCGTACTCGGCGTAGGCCCCCTGGTGGGTGTTGTTGCCGATGCCAGTCCCGAAGACGCGGTCACCTACCTCGAAGCCCTCGACGAACTCGCCGACCCCGGCCACCTCGCCGGCGACGTCGACGCCCGGGGAGAAAGGGAGTTCGACGGGCGGGTACGAGCCATCGCGGAAGTAGGTGTCGACGGGGTTGACGCCCGCGGCAGCCACCTCGACGAGCAGTTCGTGGCCGCCCGGGCTCGGGCGCTCGACCTCGTCCACCTGGAGTACGTCGCGGCCGCCGTGTTCGTGGAGACGTACGGCTTGCATAGCATCCGGTAGCACACCGGCGACCAGCATAAGGGTGGTCACAGCGGCGTCGCTCGCCGATATCGCGAACGATGGTGGTGTCCACGCGCAACCGAAACTCCGCTACTCCAGCCAGTCCGGGTTCGGACGCGGCGGACTGAACACGTCCACGGCCAGTACCGTTTCCTCGCCGCGGTTCTGTGCGCCGTGGACCTCCTCGCTTTCCAGGCTGTAGCCCTCCCCGGGGCCGACCGACACCTCACCGCCAGCCAGCAGGAAGGTCAGTTCGCCAGCGTAGACGTACCCGACCTGTTCGTGGTGGTGGCTGTGCTCGGGGACTATCGCACCCGGTTCCATCCGCACGTGCTGGACGCTCATCGCCTCGCCGGCCACCAGCTGTGTCAGGTGCACGCCCGGTTCGACCTCGACCGTCTCGGCGGCGTTGCCTGCGGTGTCCATGGTATGTCTCTGGGACTGCGACGACAAAAAGCGTGTACTGTTACAGAACGTCGACGCTGAGGAGGTCGGCCATTCCATCGACATCGAAATCCTCATCGGCGACGACGAGCGGTTCACCTAATTCCCTCGCAGTCCCAGTGATAAACGCGTCGCGAGGGGCGAGCGTGACGCCGCGTTCGTGGAGCGTGTTCTGCACTTCTGCGGCAGCACGCGCCATCCCCGGGATGGCGTCGATCACTGTCAGCCACTCGAGTGCCCCATCAACGGCGTCGAAATCGGCAGGTCCGGTCTTGAACACCTCGCCTTGATACACCTCGAACAGTACCAGTGGCGGGGCGACCGCTCGCTCGTCGAAGTGGGACTGCACGTAGTCGACGGCTCTATGGTCACCATCGAGGTAGTCGATGAGGACGCTACTGTCGTAGAGAGCCATTAGGAACCGACGTCCCGCTTGGTTTCCGTGCGCTTTTTCCTGGCTTTCTCCGCAGCGTCGGTGCCCTCCCAGAGGCCGGCCCCCTCGCTGACGGCCTCCCGTCGCTCCCGGACGAGCCGCGAGAGGAGGTCGTCGAAGGTCTCGTCCTCCCCCTTGAGTGTCGCCAGTGCTGCGTGCGTGTCGTCGTCGACCCGGATGCTCTTGCTCATGCGAGTGAGTATACGGCCCTGTATACAAAATAGTTCCGTGGACAGGGTTCCCGCTCGTTCCGGCACCTACCCACCGAACTCGGCGGTGAGCGCGGGCACTACATCGAAGAGGGCGTCCACGATGCCGTAGTCGGCGATGTCGAAGATGGGCGCCGAGGGGTCGTTGTTGATCGCGACGATGGTCTCGGCGCCCTTCATGCCGGCGACGTGCTGGACGGCCCCGGAGATGCCGATGGCGATGTAGACCTCGGGGGTGACGACCTTGCCCGACTGGCCGACCTGGCGGTCCTGGGGGAGCCAGCCGTTGTCGACGATGGGCCGCGAGGCCGAGACGGTGGCGTCCAGGGCGTCGGCCAGCTCGAAGACC
>PXSU01000084.1 GCA_003022745.1 Halobacteriales archaeon SW_9_67_25 | reverse complement strand
GGTCGACGAGGACCGCTTCGCGACAGGTCTTCGACCACCCGCAGGTCACAGCGAGGGAGATGCGCCGCTCGCTGACCCACCCGGCGGCCGGCGATGTCGAGATGCCCGGGTCGCCGATGAACTTCGCGGGTGCCGACACGGCCCTCGACCGGCATCCGCCGACGCTGGGCGAACACACCGCGGAGGTTCTCGTGGAACTGGGCTACTCCGAACCGGAGCTCGAATCCCTCCGCGAGGACGGCGTGCTGTAGGTTCGCAAATATCAAACGAGCCTCTCTGCGCGTCCCCAGAAACGCGATGGGAGTAGTGCCGTCGGGAAAGTTGCACATCGGTACCGGAATCCGTTTGCATATATAAAACAGTGCTGGCTATTACGCTCATATATCTGTAATTTGGGCTGGTGCGTCGACCGACGCCAGGGCGGTCACAGTCTGTGCTAAATATTATATATTTATTAATGTATTCTATATTAGTATTGTATTATAATTGTACTAAAATCGATATTCGAGGTACTGTAGCGACAAGCACCGACTTTTTTTGACTATACGTACAAATATTTCAATTTTAAATACTGTATATTTTTTGTGGTTATCGGGTGATCAGGAGGACAGACGCGTAGTGAGTCGGCGGGTTGCGACCAACTGGCCGAATCTGTGGCTCCCGACGCCAATCCCTACCGGATGAGAACACTCGCCGGATCTACGGCTTGCTGCCGAGCAAACTGTCAAGTTCATCGCCGAGGAACCTGTAGTCGTGAGCGAGAACGATCGCGACGTGCGAGCAATTCGCTCACTACGACGACCAGCAGATTTCCTTCGTCGACCGTTCGAGTGTGAGCCTCGCCGACCACCATGACATCGAGCACGTGTTCACGTTCGACCGAACCGACTTCCGAACACTTGGATTCACCGTCGTCCCGGACGACGTTGGCGTATCGTGAACCGACTCGTACGGATTGCTGTCGCTGTTTTTTTAGCCAACATCGGGGACCATCCGTCTCACAGCGCCTCTGCGACGGCGGGTGCGACGCTGACCTCGCTGGCCGGCCCTTCGAGGGTGTCGGTTCCGACGACCGCCGCGACGCCCGCCCGGGCGAGTCGCAGGCGTGCGCCCTCCACCAGCAGCGGGTGGACGCAGGCGGCGTAGACGCGTCCGGCCCCCCTCTCGTGCAGCACGCGGACGGCCTCGCTCATCGTCGCACCCGTGGCGACGATGTCGTCGACCAGCACGATGTCCCGGCCGCCGACGGCGGCGTCACCGGGACGGATTTCGACGTCGCGGCCGGAGTGGCGCGTCTTCTCGAAGTAATCGGTCTCGCCCCGGCCGTAGGCGTCGGCGACCGACCCGGCGATGTCGATTGCGCCGTCGTCGGGCGCCAGGAAGAGCGGGTCCGCGAGGTCGTCGGGCAGCGGGGCGGCTCGCGCGACCGCCCGTGCGGAGACGGGTTCGCCCGCCTCGAAGGCCCGGTCCTGGCGGGCATAGCCCATGTAGGGGAGGACCGTCGTCACCTCGCTGGCGCCGGCCTCGCGGACCGCGTCCTGCAACTGCAGGAGTTCGACGTGGGCGGCGTCGGAGACGGTCGCCGCGACGACGACGGCGTGGTTCCCCTGGTCGACGCCCTCGACCCGCACGAGTCTCTCGCCGTCGGGAAACCGTTCGTACGTGACGCCCGCCAGCTGGTGGTCCGTGACCGCGGCGAGTTCCGCGGCCAGCCCCTGCGAGTGCGATCCGGCGACAATCATGTGCGAGGGGTCGCTACCCACCCTAAACGGCTTTTCGGTGCGCGGCGAGGTGGCCGCTCCGGCGGTCCGGAACCGGTGGTCACTCCCGTAGCCCCGCTCTCATACGGATTGCTGTCGCTATTTTCCAGGTCGACTGCACGGTTTCCTGCGGTCGATCCGGTAATGAACGACAGCAATCCGTATCAATCGTGCGGGTGGGTGCGCTGGAGCGCGTCGTGGACGGCGTCGGTGTGGCCGAGGAACGTGAGGTGGTCGCCGTACTCGATGGTCAGGTCCTGTTCCGGGACCCGGTTTTCGCCGTTGCGGCCGATCAGCGCAATGAGGACGCCGTTGGGCAGTTCGTTGTCGAGGTCCTGGATGGTCATGCCGACGATGTCCTCGGCGGTCACCTCGATCTCCTGGACGTCACCGGTCCGACCGAGTTCGGTCATCCAGTTGGCAAGCGCCGGCCGTTCGATGACGTTGTCCATCGCCCAGGCGGTGGCGTCCGACGAGGAGATGGCCCGCACGCCCAGCTCCTCGAAGGGGTCGACATTCCTGGGGTTGTTCGCCCGGGCGACGACCCGTTCGACGTCGAACTGTGTCTTCGAGAGCTGGCAGACCAGCAGATTGGCGTCGTCGTCCGCCGTCGCTGCGATGACGATCTTAGCACGTCTTCGCCACGGTCCTCCAGCCGTTCGGCGAGCGAGCGTCCGACCTTGCCCGCGCCGACGATGAGTATGCGCATGGGTAGTATCTTGAGTCGTTCCGCGGTCTTCCGTGCCAGGCCGCCCTCGAAGACGACCGTCACGAGGATGACCAGAAAGACGGTCCCCGCGAGGATGTCGGCCTGGGCTGCCAGTTCCGGGCGTCCCTGTTCTTCGGCAAGCACCGCGAGTTCGATTGCGAACAGCGTCGCCACGCTCGCGGGGATGATTCCCCGGGGGCCGACCAGGCTGATGAACAGTTTCTCGCGGGTCGTGATCTTGGTGCCGTACGTCGAGAGAAAGACGAGCAGCGGTCGCAACACGAGCGCGACGACCACGACCAGCGCGATCCCGCCCAGTCCCAGCCCCAGCAACGTCTCGAACTCGATCAGTGCCGCCAGGGCGATGAAAATAAACGAGAGGACGATCAGCGTGATGTCGCCCTTGAACTCCTCGATGTTCTGCTGGTAGGGGATGTCGACGTTGCCCAGGATGATGCCCGCCGTCGCGACGGCGGCGACGCCAGCCTCGGCGGCGATGGAGTCGGCGACGGCGAAGGCCACGACGGCACCGGCCAGCGTAATCAGGCGGGAGTTCTGCGGGGCGTTCTGGGGCGAGAGGTCGACGTGTACGAGGACGTACCAGAGGATAACCGCCACGAGGATGCCGACCGCGAGTCCGATGCCGACCCGTTCGGCGAACGCGCTCACGAAGTTGCCGGGCTCGACTTCCTGGGCGGCGACCGCCTCGAACACGACGACCGCGAGGACGGCCGCGGTCACGTCGTTGACGATACCTTCCGTCTCCAGAATGGCTGCCACCGGCCGCCGGACGGGGACGACGGCGAGGATGGGTGTGATGACCGTCGGCCCCGTTGCGACCAGCAGGGCGCCGACGACCAGCGCGATTCCCCAGTCTGCCCCGAGCAGGAACCGGACTGCTACTGCGGTGCCCGCGAAGGAAATAAGTGCGCCGACGGTGACGAGGCGCAGTGCCGCCGAGGGGGTCTCCCGGAGCTTGTCGAGGTGGAGGTGGAAGGCCCCCTCGAAGACGATGATGGCGACGCTCAGCCCGACGATGGTCGACAGCGCACCGCCGAAAGCGTCCTGCGTGACGAGGCCGATGCCTTTCGGGCCGACGGCGATGCCGGCCAGGATGAGAAACAGAACGCTGGGCACGCGGTAGCGGTCCGAGACGACCTGTGCACCGACGCCGAGCGCCACGATGACCGCGACGATCAGCATCAGGCTCGGCTGGCCGACTCCCGTCGCTGCTGCTAGCGGGTACATCAAATCGACGTGCTGTGGGGGTCCGGTTGTTCGGGGCCGATTCTACCCGGCTGTTTGGCGTCCGTCACTCCACTTGGAACGAACGGGGGGTCGCTGTTAATGGTTCCGACCCGCACTGTCGCAGTCACTCCAGCGGCCGGGGACGGAGCCTCGGCCCTGCTAGAGCAACCCGATGTCCTCGGCGACCAGATCGGCGAGCTGGTCCGCGAGGTCCGGGTCGACCTGCGCACACTCCTCACCGTCGTGCTGGGTCTCGTTGTGTCGCTCCAGGGTTTCGGCGACATCCGACAGCGGAACGCGTGTCTCAGTGTCACACGCCGAACAGAGAATCGGAACGTCGGGCTCGTCGTCGGTCATCGTTCCCCGGTTGGACGTGCCCGCCGAAAACGCTCCCGGTTCGGTCCACTCGCCGGTCTCACGACCGTCGCCCGACCACCGGCGACGGCGGTTCAGGACACTGCCAGCCCGACGACCCCGCGGACGCCGAGCGCTCGCGAGCGCCACCCGCCACAGCCGTCCGCAGCATGCTCGGGGGCGGCGTACGCGAGCACGGTCCCGTCGGTCGCCGTAGACCCGTTTCTCGTCGAGCGCGATGTTGTCGGTCACTGCAGGGCCCCCGCGCCGGGTTCGTCCGCGAGCGCGGAGACGGGTTGTACCGCGTCTCCCGGGGGGTCGGCGAAGCGGTCGGGATGGAAAAGCGCCCCGAGACACTCCAGGGTGTCGACCAGCCGCGGGCCCGGGCGGTTGACGTAGTGGTGGCCGTCGACGGCGTAGACCCGCCCCTCGCGGACGGCCTGCAGGTCGGCCCACCCCTCGCGACCGGTCAGGTCCGTCAGGTTCGCCCCGGTCTGGTCGAGGTCGAACCCGCAAGGCGCGGCGACCAGCACGTCGGGGTCGTACTCGCGGACCTCGGCCCACTCGCGGGGCCGGGAGCGCTCGCCGGGAGCGGCCAGCCCGTACCGGCCGCCCGCACGCTCGACCATCCCCGGCACCCAGTGGCCGGCGACCATCGGGGGGTCGAGCCAGTCCAGCACTGCCACGTCCGGGCGCTCCTCGACCCCGGTGGCGGCCTCCTCGACGGCCGCGACCCGCTCTTGGAGGTCCGCCACCACCTCGCTGGCACGCTCCCCGCGACCGAGCGTTGCACCGATCCGCTCGACGTCGGCCAGGACGTCCGCCATGCTGTGGGGATCGGTCGTCAGCACCTCGGCGTCCAGCCCCAGCTCGTCGACGGCGGTCCGGACAAGTACTTCGTCAACGGCACAGACGTCACAGATGCCCTGGGAGACGACCAGGTCGGGGTCGAGCGCGGCGAGGCGCTCGCGGTCGAGTTCGTAGACGCCGCCCTCCTCGATGGCCGCCGCGACCTGCTCGTTGATCTCGGCGCTGGTCGCGTCGGGGTCGACGCGCGAACGGTTGACCGCGGGCACTCCGCGTGCGGCCGGCGGGTAGTCACACTCGTGGGAGACGCCGACCGGTTCGGCCCCGAGGGCGTAGACGATCTCGGTCGCCGAGGGGAGAAGCGAGACGACGCGCATACCGGTGGCAGGAGCGCCACCGTCAAAAACCCGCCGCGGGAGCGCGACGAAAAGTGGGTGGTCAGGTGTCCGGGGCGCGCCGTGGGAGGATGGGTAGTCCGAGGCCGTGTCGAGCCTGCGCGCCCACACGATGGAGGGACGCCAGCGCCCATAAAAACCCGTCAGACACGCGCGTGACACCGCCGTCTGGCGGGCGTTTTTTGCCTCTCGCGGGCGTTCGGGGTACATGACCTGGGCCGACCTGTTCGACCGCGCGAGCGCCCACGATGTCACGGGCGCCGAGATACGCGAGGCACTCGCGAACAGCCGGGAGGAGGATGACTGACAGCGACCCCGCCGGGGAGGCGGACCCGACGCGGGTCGTCGCGGACGCGGACGTGCTGGCTGCGGACCTGCTGGTCGGCGGCCCCGCCCGGGAGGCGCTCG
>PXSU01000083.1 GCA_003022745.1 Halobacteriales archaeon SW_9_67_25 | reverse complement strand
CCTCGACGATCAAATCCTCGAAGGACAGCCGCCCGACCAGGGCGTCGGGGTCGTAGCCGAGGACGCGTTCGACGGAGGGACTGGCGTACTCGATGTCGCCCCCCTCGTTGAGGACGAACACGATGTCGAAGGAGGCCTCGATGAGCCGCCTGAAGCGCCGTTCGAGACGGATGCGGTCGGTGACGTCACGGACCACCACCAGCCGGCCAGTGACGCGGCCGGCCTCCACCCGGGAGACGGTCAGGGCCGGGACCGTCCAGAGGGCTGCCAGGCGGGGCCGGGTGAGCCACTCCCCGCGGCGTGCGTAGACGAGCGCGAACGTACACCACGCGGCCGGTACGACCGCCTCGCCGGCCATCGACACCATCGCCCAGAGCCGCTTGCCGGCGATGTCGGCGCTGGCGAACTGGAAGGAGTAGCCGAGCGTCCAGACGGCGGTCCCGATCATCACCGCCGCGAAGGCGGTCACGCGGCGGTCGTGCCGGACCAGCAGGACGTACAGCAGACCGAACACGGCGAGGGTGGCGGCTACGACTGTCGAAACCAGCAGCGGGTCCGCCCAGGGAGTCGATTGCCATGCCATTCGTCTCACCGGCGCACGCCACTCCTCGTCCCCCGATTGCGCTCGTTGGTGCGTACTTGCACACTGTTCCAATAAATAACTACCCCGGCATTTATCATTTCCAATAACATCCCGGGTCCAGCGCAGTCCCGCCGTCGGCTCGCGGGTAACACCTTTCAGTTCGCTCCCCTACCCGTGAAGCATGAACGGTTCCTTGCGCAGTCCGGCAGAGACGGCACTCTCCCAGTGCATGGGGCTCCAGGCCGGGGAGACGTGCTGTATCGTCACGGACGACGAGCGCCAGGCCATCGGGGAGGCGCTGTACGACGTCGCGAACGAGACGACAGACGGGGCGGTACTGGCCCGGTACCCGCCGGGAAACCAGCACGGCGAGGAACCGCCGGCGCCAGTCGCGGCGGCGATGGCTGGCGCAGACGTGGTGCTCGCGCCAACGACGAAGAGCCTGAGCCACACGACCGCCCGCACCGAGGCCACCGAGGCCGGCGCGCGCGTCGCCACCCTCCCCGGTATCACCGACGGCGTCTTCCTGATGGGGATGGACGCTGACTACGAGCACATCGGCGAGGAGTGTCGACGCGTCCACGAACTGGTCGCTGACGCCGCGGAGATACGGGTTACCTCCCCGCAGGGGACGGACGTGACCGTAGAGCCCGGCGCCCGGGCCTGGCACGAGGACACCGGCGTCGTCCACGAGGCCGGCGGCATGACGAATCTCCCGGCCGGCGAGGTGTACGTCAGCCCAGAGACGGCCGACGGAACCGTCGTCGTCGACGGGACGATGATGCCACACGGCAAACTCGACGGCCGGACCGTCGAATTTTCCGTCGAGGCTGGACAGGTGACCGACATCGCCGACGACGGCCTCCGTGAGGAGGTCGAGGCGGGCGCCGCCGAGGCGGGCGAGGCGGCGTACAACCTCGCCGAACTGGGCATCGGGACGAACGTCGCGGTGACGGACCTGGTGGGGTCGGTCCTGCTCGACGAGAAGGCCGCCGGCACGGTCCACCTCGCCATCGGCGACGACCACGGCATCGGCGGGGACGTCGAGGCACCGATCCACCTCGACGGCGTTCTCCGGGAGCCGACAGTCTTTGCCGACGGGACCCAGATCGCACTGCCCGAGGCCGATTGATATTTTCGGACCGGAGACGATACCGGTATTCGCCGCGACGGCCGAGCCATACTTGTAGCGTGGCTGCCTACCGCCACCGATGTCGCAGTGGCGCGAGCGCGCCGAGGGGATGCTCTACGCCGGCGAGTCGGTCGAGGAGACGTTCGAGGTCGACGACGCGCGAATCCTCGTGACGAGTCACCGCGTGCTCGCGTTCACACCCGGGGCCGAGGGCGCCACCTTCCAGCAGGCCGACCGGCCGAACGTCGCTGGCGTCTCTCGGGTGCTCGCGGCGAAAGTGTGTTGCTGGAGCGTGGGGTCAGGATGGGCGTCATCGGCGTGGTCCTGGCCGTGTTACGAAACCTCCACCACTACATGCAGCTGGTCGGCGCGCTGTGCCTGTTGCTCGCGGTCGCACTCCTCGGCGTCTACTGGCACCTCCGGGAGCCGACGCTGGTCATCGAGGCGGAGGGCGACGAGGACATCCGGGTGACCCGCCCGACCGGCGGAACAGAAGCTGTCGTCGACCGGCTGGACCGGGCGATCGCTCCGGGGACAGACGGGGGAGGGGCGGAAGAGAGACGAGCAGGCGGACGCCGCGGCCAAACGTATTAATGGACGGTCCGAGAAGGGGACACCCAGAAGCGTGACAGTCGAGACACCCGAGGGGACCGTGCTCGTCGTCGAGGACGAGCGCGAGCTGGCGAACCTGTACGCGGACTATCTCGAGGACGACTTCGACGTTCGCGTCGCCCGCGCCGGCGACACAGCACTGGAGAAACTCGACGACATCGACGCGATCCTGCTCGACCGGCGGTTGCCGGTCGTCTCGGGCAACGAGGTACTCGCCGAACTCGAGGCGCGGGACGTGGACGCCCGCGTCGCGCTGGTCACGGCAGTCAACCCGGACTTCGACATCATCGACCTGCGGATCGACGACTATCTGGTCAAACCCGTCTCGAGGGCGGAGGTCCGCGACACCGTCGAGCGACTCCTGACCATCGACGAGTACAACAAGCGGATCCAGAAACTCACGTCGAAAGCGCTCAAGCGCAACGTCCTCGCGGTCGAGCGGACACAGGCGGAACTGGAGCGAAGCGAGGAGTTCGAACGCCTCACGGCCGAGGTCGAGCGCCTCGAAGAGGAGGTCGAATCTATCGCCGAGGAACTCGGGGTCGAGGACCTTGAGTACCTCTAGTCCTTTCGTTCGACCATATCGCCGAGGGTGTACTCGCCGGTCGCGGAGTCGCTCTCCCACTCGGTTTCGTCGCCGCTACCGCCCGCGGTCAGGTCGATATCGAGCGCGCGTTCGAGCTTGCGCTGGACGCCGTCGCTCGGGAGCGTGTCGCCGTGCTCGAGCTTCCGGATCAGGCTGGCCTTCTCGTTGAGCTGGTCTGCCAGCTCGGACTGACTCAGGCCGGCGCTCTCCCTGGCGTCGCGGATGCGGCCGTACTGGAGTCCGATGCACCTGCGGTGCCCGAGGAGGGGTCGGACCCCGTCGAGTACTTCGTCGATGTCGACGAGGTCGTCTCCTCCTGTGTGACCTCCGTCCCGAAGTCCGTACACTCGTCACAGACGTCGAGTTCGGCGCCCTCGATCTTGACGCGGTTCGGGCTGGCCGTCTCGGTCCCGCACATCTCACACTGGACCGATTCGCTCCCCGTCATGTTTTCATCCTAATGAGCATGGTAGTAGTATCCTGAAAACGGGGCGACGTTTGGCCCGAAGCCCCGCATATCGAAGAAAAGCATCCAGTGGCTTTAATCCTTTTTGTGAGCCACTGCGCGGTGACTACCTCGAATCCTTAACCAACACTCGGCGGTCTCGCGTCCGTCTGTTGGTTAAGACTGTATCACGCCCGAGCGGAGTGAACTACCATAAAAACATCATATCTATATAGTGTTGATTCAGTCGTATCAGGGTTTTTACGCCGAGTTTACTAAACCTTCTCCACGTAGTATCATCACTGCGATAATTT
>PXSU01000082.1 GCA_003022745.1 Halobacteriales archaeon SW_9_67_25 | reverse complement strand
GCTCGTAGGTTTCGACGACCCGGGAGTGGCGCGTGTGCTCGGAGACGGCGATCTCGTCGGGCCAGGTTTCAACCGCGAAGTCGGCAATCTGGCCAGCCGACCGGAGCGCACTCAGGCGGTCGATGATCTCGGTACGCGGGCCACAGACCGGCCGGCGGGTCCACAGGACGACGCGTGGACCCTCTTCGCGCCCTCCGGTGTCGGCCTCCGTATCATCCCTTTCGTCTAACTTCTGGGACATTGTACACCTGTTTATCCACCGCATCGGGACAAGAAGTGAAATATCTTTGGCGAAACGCGATATTTGCACAACGATAGGAGATGAGGTTAGAATGTCACTCCCGCCGGGTCGAGACGACCGAGCGGTCCTCCGAGACGACCAGCGTGAGCCGGTCCCCATCGAGTCACTATCAGGCAGTCGAGGTGAGATAGACCGCGAGGGCGGCACACCCCAGCCCGGCGAGTTTACGCGCCGTCGCGGGTTCGTCGAGTGCGACCATCCCGACGACGGAACTGCCCACCAGAAAGAGACCGAAGATGGGCGTCACGACGCTGACGGGACCGATCGACAGCGAGTGGAAGTACGAGAGCACGCCGACGGTGAGGAACACGCCGGCCGCGATGGCATAGAGGCCGTGCGTCGAGGACAGCGACCCCAGCGTCCCCTCGTCGAGAGACAGGACGACGGCCAGGTTCACAGCCGTGATTGTGACGTTCGCGACGAGCGCGACGACCATGATGTGCAACTCCTCGGTCGCGAGTTTCGAGAGCGGCGGCACCAGCGAGTACGCGACCAGCGCCAGGATTGCCCAGAGGATGTAGTGCATGCTCTTCTGGAGGCGGGGTGTGCAAATAGCGCTGATGATGTGTGGCGGCTACTCTTTTGCCCGACGAGGCCGTCGTGGGCGAGACCGGTGTGTTCGACGACGGCACCCTCGCTCTCGCCGACCCACATCGAGTCGTGGCCCGGCGAGTCGTGCCCCGGCGCGCCGTACTGGTCGGCGTCGGTCTTAACTCCCCGCGTCCAGAGCGGTGTCGGCGTTCACTCCCCGGCCCCGGCGAGGTTGCCCGTCCGGATGGCACGCTCGGCGGCGTCGAGCGCCGCCTGGGCGTCGAATCCGTCGAGGACGCCCCGCAGCGTCGCCGCGTCGGCCTCCCGCAGTTCCCGGGCGTGGGCGGCGATGTTCGGTACCGCGCGGATGACGTTGTCGACGACCGGGACCGTCGCCAGCCGGGCCGACCGCGAGAGGGGGTTCAGGTCGATGACGATCTCGGTTTTGCCCATCTCGCCCAGCGCCTCGGCGCGGTCGCCGTCTTCCAGCGGGACGACGACTACGTCGGCCGCGTAGATGCCGTCGGCGTCGACCTTGGCGCGCTCGTGTTCCAGCCCCGGGATGCGTGCGTCTGCCGCAAGGCCCTTCACCTCTTTTGCGCCGTGTTCCCGGAGGTACTCGGCGATGGCACGGACCCGCTCGTCGGTCCGGTGAAAGAGGTTCACCTCGATGTCGGCACCCGTGACGGCGGCGAGGTCGACGGTCTCCCCGGGGACGAGCGCGGCGGCGTTGCCGTTGACCGAGAGGACGGGACGGTCGGCGAGCAGGAGGTGTGCCGCGGCGGCGCGGGCGGCCTCGTCGGCACTCGGGAGGGTCCGCTCGCCGAGCAGGTAGTCGATTGACTCCCCGCGTCCCTGGGCGATGAGCCCCTGGGTGCTCGTGATGCCCCGCTCGTGGCCCCTCTCGACGCGGTAGCGCGTCAGCAACGAGTGGTAACGGGGGTGGGATTCGGGGACGTCGAACTCCTCCATGTCCATCCCCTGTCGGGCGAGATAGGAAAACACGTCGTTCTCGGGCGGTCGGCCGCGGGGTTCGCTGTGTCCGGTTCCCGACCGGGCAGTCACTCGCTGTCGGGGTCGACGGCCGCCCCGCCCGGATGGACCGCACAGACTGCGGGGTCATAGCCCGCGTCCGACAGCCCGGTCCCCGGCGCGACCACCGTCTCGCCGAGCATCGCCATCGCCCCGCTCCCGCCCGCCTCCTCGACGTCCGCGAGCACTTCCTCGACGGGGTCGGTCAGCAGGCCCGCCTCCCGCGAGAACTGCCCGGACGCCTCGACGAACGTCGAAAGCGTCGGGTCCGCGCGGACGGTCGCGAGCGCCCGCTTGCCGGCCTCGGTCAGGGCGTCCGTCGCGTCCGCGAGGATGGACGCGGTGTCGAGTTCGCCCAGGACGAGATACTCCACCCGCGGGCGGGCCGGGATAGCGTCGAGGTCGTTGACCGCCGGCGCGCCCGGTTCGAGGCGGAGCGCTACGCCGCCCCGGTGCTGTGCGACCACGTCCCCGAGGCCGGTGCCCGCTTCGACCTCCGCGGCGTGGGCGACCGTGACGAGGTCGTTCTCGGTACGCCGGCAGTCGAAGGCCGCGTTGGCCGCCAGCGCGGTCCCGAGTGCGAGCCCGCCGGAGACCCCGAAGCCCGTCCCTACGGGGAGGTCGCTCTCGGCGCGGACCCTCGCCCGGTCACGCACGCCGAGCGCATCGATCGCCCGCGCTGACGGTGACGGTCACGCCGTCGGTCAGCGCCAGGCCGCCCCCGCGGGAGCCCGCCACTGTCGGGTCGGGAGCGGGCTCGCTCGTAAAAAAGCCCGTCACGTGTCCGGGGACGAACGCCCGCGCCTGGTCGGTCATCGCCTGGCGGTCCGGGGCCGACGAGGTTAACACTTGTCTCGCGACGGCGCGGAGTTCAGAAGGTTCTTTACTATAGTTGTGCACCTACTTCGCACTGACATGGCAGTACTCTGGCTGGACGACGTCCGGGCCGACGACCTCGAAACGGTCGGCGGGAAGGCGGCTTCCCTCGGGGAGATGACCGCAGCGGGGTTGCCCGTCCCGCCGGCGTTCGTCGTCACCGCGGACACGTACCGTTCGTTCGTCGAGGAGGCTGCGATCGCGGAGGAACTCTTCGAGGTCGTCGACGTCGACACCGACGACTCGAAGGCGCTGGCCGAGGCCGCCGAGCGCGCAGGGACGCTGATCCGCGAGACGGCGATGCCCGAGTCGGTGCGCGCCGAGATCGTGGACGCGTACGGGGAACTCGGCGAGGGGACGCCGGTCGCGGTACGCTCCTCGGCCACGGCCGAAGACATGCCCTCGGCCTCCTTTGCCGGCCAGCACGGGCGATCTACTACCGCCAGGAGCAGGGGTTCGACCACTCCCTCGTCGACATGGCGGTCGTCGTCCAGGAGATGGTCGACGCGGAGAAGTCGGGCGTGCTGTTCACCAGCCACCCCTCGACGGGCGCGCCGGTCGTCACCGTCGAGGCCGCGTGGGGGCTGGGCGAGGCGGTCGTCTCCGGGGCCGTCACGCCCGACAACTACGTGATGGACCGCGCCACCGGCGACATCGAGGAGGTGTCGGTCGGGGAGAAGAAGGTGATGCACGTCCGGGACGACGAGACCGGCGAGACAGTCGAGCGGCCGGTCCCCGAGGAGAGGCGCACAGAGCGGGTCCTCTCGGATGCGGAACTGGCGGCGTTGCGCGACCTCGGCGAGGAGATCGAGGAGTACTACGGAGACCCACAGGACGTCGAGTGGGCCATGGCGGGTGGCGAGGTGTACCTCCTGCAGTCCCGGCCGATCACGACCATCGACGCGGAGGACGCGGCCGGGGCCACCCGGTCCGGCCGCGCCACGAACGGTGGCGGGGCCGACGGCGACGACGGGGTCGTCCTCTCGGGGCTGGGTGCGAGCCCCGGCCGCGCCTCGGGTGGGGTCTGCACCGTCGGGAAACTCGACGAACTCGACAAGGTCGGCGAGGGCGACATCATCGTCGCCGAGATGACCACGCCCGACATGGTGCCGGCGATGAAGCGGGCCGCGGGCATCGTGACCGACGAGGGCGGGATGACCTCGCATGCGGCCATCGTCTCGCGCGAACTGGGCGTGCCGGCGGTCGTCGGCGCGGGCGACGCCACGGACCGCCTGCGCGACGGCCAGTCCGTCACCATCGACGGCGAGAAGGGCGTCGTCGAGAGCGGCGGCGAGACGGAGACGCGCGACGCCATCGAGGAGGTCCGGCCGGACACGCCCGTCAAGCCGATGACCGCGACGGAGGTGAAGGTCAACGTCTCCATCCCCGACGCGGCCGAGCGGGCGGCGGCGACGGGCGCGGACGGCGTCGGCCTGTTGCGCATCGAGCACATGATCCTCTCGCTGGGCAAGACGCCCGAGCGGTACATCGCGGACCGCGGCGCCGACGCCTACGTCGCAGAGATCGTCGACGGCGTCCAGCGCGTGGCAGAGGAGTTCTACCCCCGGCCGGTCCGGGCCCGCACACTCGACGCCCCGACCGACGAGTTCCGCCAGCTCGAAGGCGGCGAGGACGACCCGACGTGTTCGCCCACGAACTCGAGGCGTTCCGGAAACTCTACGAGATGGGCTACGACAACGTCGAGGTCATGCTCCCGATGGTCAACGACGCCGAGGACGTCATCCGGGCGCGGGAACTCCTCCACGAGGCGGGTATCGACACCGACAAGCGCTCCTGGGGCGTGATGATCGAGACGCCCGCCTCGGCGCTGTGTGTCGACGAGATGGCCGACGCCGGCATCGACTTTGCCTCCTTCGGGACCAACGACCTCACCCAGTACACGCTCGCTGTCGACCGCAACAACGGGCGGGTAGCCGACCGGTACGAGGCACTCCACCCCGCCGTTCTCGAACTCGTCACGGACGTCATCGGGACCTGCCGCGAGCACGGCGTGGCGACGAGCATCTGTGGCCAGGCCGGTTCGAAACCGCGAATGGTCCGCCACCTCGTCAACGAGGGCGTCACCTCCATCAGCGCCAACATCGACGCCGTCCGCGACGTGCAACACGAGGTCAAGCGCGTCGAGCAGAAACTCCTGCTCGATTCGGTGCGCTGATACTGGCGGCTCTACCGATGTGAAGCCAGTCGACCCTGCGGGGGGTCGACATTACTCACGGGCGTACAGCCGCCAGGACGACCGGCGCGCGAACAACGCACGGACCCACTTCACTTCGGCCGCCGACATCGCCGTCATCGTGACGACGAACCCCGCTGTCCGCCTCGAGATGCTCAGAGAGCGCCTGGAGGAACTCTCGGAACTGGACCTGTCCTCGCTCCCCGTCGAGGTGGTCGCCCTGGACAGCAGCCTCGGGCTGTCGAGCCTCGGGGAGACGCTCTCGCGGGTGGTCAGCGAGCACGAATCGGCAGACGGCAAGCTACTGATGGAGTTCAACGTCCTCTCGGAGACCCTCTCGAAGTTCTCCCTCCAAGAGGTCTTCACGTTCCTGCACCTGCTCTCGGCGCGTCTCGCCGACGCCCTCGCCCACTACTACCTCGACCCCGGCGAGTCCGACTCGACGGTGAACATGCTCCGGCAACTGTTCGATCTCACTCTCCAGACCTCCGAGACAGTCTTCACGACCGTCGAGTGATCCTGGCTGCCGTCCCGGTCTACTCCTCCTCGTCCCGCCGGCTTTCGGTGTAGTCCGCGGGGTCACGCACGTAGGTGATGTCGACGGAGTTGGTGACCACCTCGCCGGTCGCCGGTCTCCGCGGCGTCGCCCGCGAGGCGTTCGACCAGGCGCCCCAGTGAGGCCTGCCCGTGGCGGTACAGCGAGTCGATTGCCCGGACCCTGACGCTGTCGTCCTCGTCCTCGATGGCCGCCCCGATCAGCCCCTCGGTGACCTCGTACTGTTGCGCCTGCTGGCGGAGGTCGTCGAAATCGCCCAGCAACTCCGCAGCCCGCTGCCGGACCACCGGCTCCTCGGCGTTCCTGAGGCGGGCCACGAGCGCCTCCGTGTCGCCCCGCCTGGCGAACCCGTACAGAAACGACGTGTCCCGGTCCGGTTCGTCCAGGGTCATGGCGGCAGTCGGTACGAATTTCGACGCGGCACTTAATAAGATGCGTGCCCGCTCGGCGTCTCCAGCGGGGCCGCGACGGTGACGAAGAACTTTACGTAGGGAGTCACCTACTGGGTGGTGTAGGTATGCAGCACGTGAAGGTACCCGACGACCGTATCGGGGTTCTCATCGGTGCGGGTGGCGAGACGATGCGCGAGATCGAGGAACGTGCGGAGGTCCGCCTGGACATCGACTCCGAGACGGGCAACGTCCGGATCGAGAAGGTAGGCGACCCCGTCACGGGGCTGAAGGGGCCGGACATCGTCAAGGCCATCGGCCGGGGGTTCGCGCCCGAGGACGCCCTCCGGTTGCTCGAGGACGACATGATGATGTTCGACGTCGTCGATATCGACGCAGCCGCGCGCAACAAGAACGACCGCCGGCGGATGAAGGGCCGACTCATCGGCGAGGGCGGGCGCACGCGGGAACTCATGGAGCAACTCACCGGCGCGTCGGTCGCCATCTACGGTTCGACGCTGTCTATCATCGGCGGCCCACAGCAGGTCGACGCCGTCCGCGAGGCCGCCGAGATGCTCATCGAGGGGGCCCCTCACGGCGCCGTCTACTCCTTTCTCGAACGCAAGCGCAACGAACTCAAACACAAGGGCATGGAGTACCACCCCTACCACGGGTGAGCGCCCCCCGGCGTCACTCTCCAGTTCTCCCGTCGTGTTCCCACCGTTTCGGACCGCCCCGAGCGTACGACCGGTCCAGGCCGCCGAACGCGACATATAAACGACTCCGTGAGAGTGCGTGTCATGCGTACGTCTCCCGTACTCTGTGGGGTCTCGTCGACCGTCAACGGTAGATTTATATAGAATCACAATCAATCTTCGCTTGACTATGGCTCAGCAGATGGGTAACCAGCCCCTCATCGTACTGTCCGAGGAGTCCCAGCGGACCTCGGGCAAGGACGCACAGTCGATGAACATCACAGCCGGGCAGGCCGTCGCCGAGTCCGTGCGGACGACGCTCGGTCCCAAGGGTATGGACAAGATGCTCGTCGATTCGACGGGCAGCGTCGTCGTCACGAACGACGGCGTGACCATCCTCGACGAGATGGACATCGAGCACCCCGCCGCGAACATGATCGTCGAGGTCGCCCAGACCCAGGAGGACGAGGTCGGTGACGGCACCACCACGGCCGTCGTCATCGCGGGCGAACTCCTCTCGAAGGCCGAGGACCTGCTCGACCAGGACATCCACGCCACCATCCTCGCGCAGGGCTACCGCCAGGCCGCCGAGCGCGCCAAGGAGATCCTCGAGGAGGAGTCCATCGAGGTCGACGCCGAGGACACCGAGGCCCTGGAGAGCGTGGCCGCGACGGCCATGACCGGCAAGGGTGCCGAGAGTTCCAAGGACGAACTCGCTGGACTCGTTGTCAAGGCCATCCAGTCGGTCGCCGACGAGGACGGCATCGACACTGACAACGTCAAGGTCGAGACTGTCGTCGGCGGCTCCACCGACGAGTCCCAGCTCGTCGAGGGCGTCATCATCGACAAGGAGCGCGTCCACGACAACATGCCCCACTTCAAGGAGGACGCCGACATCGCACTCCTCGATACCGCTATCGAGGTCCCCGAGACGGAACTGGACACCGAGGTCAACGTCTCGGACCCCGACCAGCTCCAGGAGTTCCTCGATCAGGAGGAACAGCAACTCCGCGAGATGGTCGACAACATCGTCGAGGCCGGCGCCGACGTCGTCTTCTGCCAGAAGGGCATCGACGACATGGCCCAGCACTACCTCGCCCAGGAGGGCATCCTCGCGGTGCGCCGGGCCAAGAAGTCCGACATTGGCGCGCTCTCGCGGGCGACGGGTGC
>PXSU01000081.1 GCA_003022745.1 Halobacteriales archaeon SW_9_67_25 | reverse complement strand
ACATCGTCGGCCAGCGGCCGCTCGCGCGTGTGGACCGCGAGTATCTCCCGGCGCGCCGCCTCGTCGGGTCCCGGCACCTCGACGTGTCGTTCCAGCCGGCCGGGTCTGAGCAACGCGGGGTCGAGTACCTCCTTGCGGTTGGTCGCCGCGAGGACGACCAGCGACGGGTGGTCGGCGGCCCGGTCGAGTTCCGTCAGTAGTTGCGAGACCACGCGTTCGGCCACCTCGTAGCCCTCGCCCCGGCGGTTCGCGATGGCGTCGACCTCGTCGAGGAAGACGATTGCCGGTGCCGTCTGGCGTGCCCGCTCGAACAGTTCGCGGATCGCCGCCTCGGACTCGCCGACGTACCGGTCGAGCACCTCCGGGCCGGCCACGCTGACGAAGTTGACGCCCGTCTCGCCGGCGATGGCCCGCGCGAGCAGGGTCTTGCCCGTCCCCGGCGGCCCGTAGAGGAGGATGCCGGAGTGAGGGTCGGTCGCTGCGGCCTCGAACAGCGGCCCGTACTGGAGTGGCCACTCGACGGCCTCGCGGAGTTCCCGCCTGGGCCCGGCCAGGCCCCCCACGTCCGCGAACGTCTCTGTCGGTGACTCGGCGACGTACTCGCGCATCGCCGAGGGCTCGACGTTCGCAAGCGCACGCTGGAAGTCCCCACGGGTCACCTGGAGTTCCTCGGGGTCGCGCCGGAGCGCCGCGAGCGCCGCTTCCCGGGCAAGCGACGCGATGTCGGCGCCGACGAATCCGTGCGTCCCGCCCGCGACCCGGTCGAGGTCGACGTTATCCGCGAGTGGCATGGCTCGGGTGTGGACGTCGAGTATCTCCCGCCGGCCGGTCTCGTCGGGGACGCCGATTTCGATCTCGCGGTCGAACCGTCCCCCGCGCCGGAGTGCGGGGTCGACGGCGTCGACGCGGTTGGTCGCGCCCACGACCACGACGTCCTCGCGCTGGTCGAGGCCGTCCATCAGCGTCAGCAACTGGGCGACCACCCGGTTTTCCATGTCCGCGTCCTCGTCGCGGGAGCCCGCGATGGAGTCGATCTCGTCGAGAAAGAGGATGGCCGGCGCGTTCTCGGCGGCCCGCTCGAAGGCATCGCGGAGGCGCTGTTCGCTCTCGCCCTTGTACTTCGAGACGACCTCCGGCCCGGAGATGGCCTCGAAGTAGGCGTCGACCTCGCTGGCGACCGCCCGGGCGATCAGCGTCTTGCCCGTTCCTGGCGGCCCGTAGAGGAGCACCCCCTTCGGGGGCTCGACCCCGAGCCTGGCGAACAGTTCCGGTTCCGAGAGGGGCAACTCGACCGTCTCCCGGACCAGGTCCAGCTCCGAGTCGAGTCCGCCGATGTCCTCGTACGTGACGCCGGTGCCGTCCCCGGTCGGTCCGCTCTCGGGCTCGCTCGTCCCGCCGCCCGACTCGTCGGGATCGGCGACCTCGGGGTCGAGCGTCACGGCCGTCGAACCGGACACCCTGACCGACCCGGTGGGGCTGGTGTCGGTGACGACGTAGGTGCCGAACCCCTCGATCTGGACCCGCTTGCCAGCCCTGAGGAGGCGATCGGCGAGGCGCTCTCCCAGGCAGTCGCCGCTCGTCCCCGCGTCGGCGTGGTCGTCGGATGGCTGGAGCGTTACCGACCGGGCGGTCTCTACGGACCCGCGCCTGACGCTGACAGTATCACCGATAGTCACGCCAGCGCTGGCACGGGTGTCCGCGTCCACGCGGACGACATCGCCCTCGTCCTCGCCGGGCCACACCTTCGCGACGGTGAGCGCGTCCCCCTCGATGATGACGGGATCACCGCTCAATACGCCCAGGTCGCTCTGGACGTGTCCCGGCAGGCGGGCGATTCCACGGCCGGCGTCCCGCTTGCGGGCACCCTCGATCCGCAACTCCGCGGGACTGTCGCTACTCATGCACAACTATTGCGGATCGAGAAGCATAAACGCATTTACTGCCCGCAGCCGCAGTCTCTCACATGGTGACGCAAACCACGCGCGACGACATGACGTGGTACGAGTGCGACTCCTGCGGACTCATGTTCGACTCGGAGGAGGACGCCCGACAGCACGAACGGAACTGCGACGAGGAGAACCAGGACCCCTCCTACATCCAGTGATACGGATTGCTGTCGCTGTTTTCCAGGACGACCGTACGGCGTCGTGCGGTCGGTCCGGTGACGAACGACAGCAACCCGAATGAGCGGCCGACCCCGCGCTGTCAGCTTCCGGCGCTCCCGTCTTCGGCCGTACCGCCCCTGCCGTCGGCGTCCCTGACGTCCCCCGTCGAATCGTCCTCGGCCGCGTCCTCGGCCACGAGTTCGAACGACCGCTCACCCATCTCGTCTTCCTCGAAGACGAAGACCCGCCCGTCGACCATCCCCGGGTCTGTCTCGACTTCGACGCGGAGCTGTCGTTCCCGGACCGTCACCCCGGGGAAGACGGCGGCCTCTTCGCCCCGGTCGAGGAGGACCCGACCCACGCCAGTATCCTCCAGAATACTGTCCTCGGTCTTGCGTTCGTTCGCGTAGACGAGCACGCCGCGTCGTTCGTCCTCGTCGGTGACGAGCACGTGGACGTCCTTCCCGGGGGCAGTCCTGACACTTCCCGCTACTTTCGCGGGCACCCCCCGGTAGAAGACGCGGCGTCCGTCCTGGTAGGTAACCTCGACGCCCTCGGGTGTGAGTTCGACCGGTAGCGTGTCTGGTGGCACCTCCGAACGCGAGTCCATACATGCCCATTACCTCCCGCCGGTGAAAAACACCACAGGTAAGTACCGGCGTCCGGGAGGGACAGACGAATGGAAGGCCACGCCAGGGCGCCCGCTGCGGGGACGGTCCTGAACGCGCTCGCGAACGGGACCGGGAGTGCCTTCGCGATAGCGGAGTACGTCCGCGCGTCGGTGTCGCTCGGGCCCACCGGAGCCGTCGAGGGCAGCGTCGCCGGGGACCCCGACGCCGACACGGCGCTGGTCGAGCGTTGCGTCGAAGCCGTGGTCGAACGGTTCGGGGACGGCGAGGGAGGGACGGTCCGCACGGAGAGCGACGTGCCCATGGCGGCGGGGCTGAAATCCTCGAGCGCGGCCGCGAACGCGACAGTCCTGGCCACGCTGGACGCACTCGACGCGCGGGAAGAAATCTCCAGGGCCGAGGCTGCCCGGATCGGTGTCGACGCCGCCCGGAAGGCCGGCGTGACTGTCACGGGTGCGTTCGACGACGCGAGCGCGAGCATGCTCGGCGGCGTGACCGTGACCGACAACACGACCGACGAACTCCTCGCACGCGAGACCGTCGGGTGGAACGTGCTGGTGTATACGCCCCCCGAGCGCGCCTACAGCGCCGAGGCAGACGTCGCGCGGTGCCGGCAACTCGCGCCAGTGGCCGACCTCGTCGCGGAACTCGCCCTCGAAG
>PXSU01000080.1 GCA_003022745.1 Halobacteriales archaeon SW_9_67_25 | reverse complement strand
TGCTGGACGAGCAGTAACGGAACGAGCGGACTCCGTAGGCGCACGACTCACATTCACTATGGATAGAAACTAAGTCGTGAGTGCCGATGCCGCCGTTTTTGACGGGAGACGGCGTCTCTGAGGGTATCCGGTCGTGGCCACGGTAGACATAGGCCCCGGTCAGGCCGCTGCTGCCTCGAAACCGAACCGACTAGTATCGTAGCCACACCCGAGTTTATGTTCACAAGCGACTCAACTCGACGTAAACTGACTGGCGAGGTACTCGTTCCGGAGACCGTTCTCGACGAACGTTTTCGACCACTGTGTCTCCGGTCGGATACTCTCCCGAGGAGTGACGCTAGATTGTGCGTCGTCAGCGAGAGATTCAATTGACTCCAAACCGTACACCGTCCGATGGGAACGTCACCCCCCGGTCCGACAGGCGAACCGCTGTTTGGCAGTAGCCGCCGCTACGCGAACGACCCATTCAGATTCCTCTCGGCCTGCGAGGGGGCCTACGACGGTGTCGTCCAGTTCGACCTCGGGCCGATGGACACGTACCTGCTGACAGAGCCCGAGCACATCGAGCGGGTGCTCGTCTCCGAAGCGGACCGCTTCTCGAAACCCGAGTTCCAGGGCGACGCGCTGGGCGACCTGCTGGGCAAGGGGCTGTTACTCAGCGAGGGGCAGACATGGCGCGAGCAGCGCCGGCTCGCGACGCCGGCGTTCAAGATGGACCGTCTGACCGGCTTCGCGGACGACATCGTCGCCCACAACGAGGCCATGCTTTCCGACTGGCGCGACGGCGCGGTCGTCGACGTCGAACAGGCGATGACGCGGGTGACACTCGCGGTCATCACCGACCTGATGCTCGGGACCGACCTCTCGGAGGAGCGAATCCAGACGATCCGGGAGGCACTCGAGCCGCTGGGCGCGCGGTTCGAACCGGACCCGGTACGCTTCGCCGCACCGGCCTGGCTCCCCATGCCGGGTGACAGCGAGTACGACGCCGCCGTCGAGACGATGGAGTCGGTGATCGCCGACATCGTCGCCGAGCGCCGGGGCAGCGAGGGCGACCCCGAAACCGACGAGGGGCCAGACGACCTCCTGTCGATCCTTCTGCGGGCCCGGGCGCGCGATGAACAGACCGACGAGCAGATTCGCGACGAGGTGATGACGATACTGCTCGCGGGTCACGACACGACCGCTCTGACGCTGACCTACAGCTGGTATCTCCTCTCGCAACACCCGACGGTCGAGGCGCGACTCCACGAGGAACTCGAGGAGCAACTCGGCGGGGAGCCACCGACCATGGCCGACGTCCCGACTCTGGACTTGGTCGGGCGGGTCGTCGACGAGTCCATGCGGCTGTACCCGCCGGTATACGCGATGTTCCGCGACCCGGCCGAGCCGGTCACGTTCGACGGGTACACCGTTCCGGAAGGCGCGACGATCATGCTCTCACAGTGGGCCATGCACCGCTCGGAGCGGTTCTGGGACGACCCCGAAGGGTTCGACCCGGACCGGTGGGTCGGCGACGACGACCGCTCCCGGTTCGCCTACTTTCCCTTCGGGGCTGGGCCCCGTCACTGCATCGGCAAGCACCTCGCGAAACTGGAGGCAAAGCTCATCCTCGCACGCACTGCCCAGGAGTACCGGCTCGAGTACACCCGCGAGGACGAGCCCGACCTGTGGCCGACGCTGACGATGCACCCGCGCAACGGCATGCCGATGCGGCTCCACGAGCGGTAATCCGAACCGCGTCCTCGGTCGGGGACTACGTATCCGCTGGCTCATCCCGGGCACCCAACATATGCAATAGATGTATTCGCTGGTAGACCGTTGCTAGACGTATGGCTGTAGGAACACGCCTTTCTAGACAACTGGCTGATTTCGGCACCCGGTCGATCATAACACACGCTCTCATGGCACTCGGGTTCGCGGGTGCGCTCGTCACCGGACTGTTCGTCCCCGGGCAGGTGGGAGTCATCTCCATGGTCGCGTTCATCAACTTCACTGCCGGGCTGTGGATCTGCCAGTCCATCCACTCGCTCGGGAACGCCGCGACGGACGACGAGTACAACGGCGTGCTCTTGGAGGTACTCGACCGTGTCTAACGAACCGGGTTTCGACACGGGCCGGTTCGGTCGCACGCTTGTGCTGATCGGCTTCGTCACTGCGGTTTTCCTGTTACTCTCGGCAAACCGTCTCGGCGACGACCTCTTCAAGATCGGTGCCGTCGCAATCGGGGCGGTCGGCCTGATCACTGCCATCGTGGGCTTTCTGATCGCCGCCGGGAGCGCGTTCGACGAGTAGACCGGGCCCGGAACCGGGACGCGAGGCTCCGCGTCGCTACAGCACACAGCACGGCTCCCCGGGGCGGTGAGCAACGGGCCACAGCGTGGCCGGAGCGGACACGTTGGCGGCGAGATACTACCTGCTGAACGAGTGATACGAGGTGTTATAACGCTACAGACCCTGCATCCGGTCGCGCATGTCCGAGACAACCGCCGACGCCGAGAGAATCAACGAGGAAAACCAGTGGCCGGACCTGGCAATCGGTCTCTACGACCGACTCACCGGCCGGAACGCCGAGATAATCTACGAGTTCGAGGACATGGAAGTGCAGGTACCGGACAGGGTGGGGGACGGCGCCGAGCACGCCACCTGGCACCTCGACGGGACCATCAGCATCACGACCCGGGAGCGTGACTGAAGCCCCAGCTCCGCGAGCGCCGCTGACAGTCGAGACGGACCTCGAACTCACGGTCGACGGTGTCCGGGCGGACGTTCGCTCGACTGGCGACCGGCTGTTCGTCGAGTTTCCGTCGCTGGGGGCCGTCGCCCGTGCAGCGCGTGCGTCTCCACAGGGAGAGGCCGCGGGGATCGCGTCGTTGCTGGCCGTGACGGACCTCACCGTCGAGGTCCGCTCGCGCGGGCGGACGGTTGCCGCGATCGGCGCCGACGCTCCCGCCGGCCCGCTCTCGCGGTGGCTGGGTACTGCCCCGGCCCAGGTTCGACCCGCCGGGCTCGTCGCCGCGGTCGGCCAGGAGGTCGCCGCTGGAGTCCGTCTGGTCCGTGAACTCGTCGGCTGATTCGGGGCGCGGGGACCGCGCCTCAACCGAGTGGCTGGTAGTGTGGCAGTCCCGGGTGCGGAATGTGGATCCCGAGCGCCATGAGTCCGTGTGCGAAGAGCACGTACCCCAGCACCACGAACACGACACCGAGCGCGCGGTGGAGCCGACGGCGGTGGGCGACGTCGACCGACTGAACGACGGTCCCGTAGAGGAAGACAGCAGGGATGGTCCCGACCCCGAGTGCCCCGAGCGCGACGCCGCCGGTGACCGGCGAGCCGCTGGCGAAGGCGAACAGGTAGGCCGGATAGAGGATGGGACAGGGGAGGAACGCGTGCAGGGCCCCGAGACCGACGATACTCGGGCTGTTCACGTGCCGGTGGACGCGGCTCGCGACCCAGGACGTCGCTTGACCCACGCCCGGAATCTCTATCCCCGAGGCGGTGCCGCCGACCGTGTACTTGAGGCCGGTCGCGACGATGAACGCGCCGATAACGACGCCCAGACCGCCACGCAGCAGGCCGGCGACCGGCGTCAGCTGGTCGGCGGTCACGAACACCAGACTCCCGAGTCCGCCGAAGACGGCACCCATGAGGGCGTACGTCGTGGCCCGGCCGACGTTGAACAGCGCGTGCTGGCGGACCTCGTAGGTGGTGAGGTGGGCCCGCCCCTGCCGGGACGACGCGTGACCACCGTCCGGCCGGGGGGACATCTGTTTCGAGTACATCGTCACCAGCGGCCCGCACATGCCGATGCAGTGAGCCCCGCCGAGAATCCCGATGAGAAGGAACAGCGCGACATCGACGCGCAGGAGGGGTTCGATCATCGTACCCGCGGGTTCGTTCTCCAGGGTCTTAGCACGTCTGGTGCGTTCCCGGATGGCTCGGCCCTGTCGAGGAGTTCGCTCTCCCGGCTACCCTCGCCTGGCCACGACGGGGACGGCGATTCTGTTGGTCGTCGTACTGTGCGCGATCTACCGCGCGCGGCCGGTCGGACAGTGAATTAAAATAATTTTTCCGATAAGAATTTAGAAAATATGTTTATATTATATTTACTCAAGTCGAGTATGACGAGGATATCTCTCGCCCGAATCCAGCAGCACTGACGCTCAAACTGCTAAAATGGACTTTTTCTACGGGTTTATTTCGGGGTCGAGGATTTACAGTATATAGGAATCTTGGATAGGTATCTTATGAAAACAAACAAATTAAAATAATTATTACAATATATACTTTATATACTTAGCGGACACCGTGGCTGTAACAAGACGGTTCGGACGGTCACGCGAGTAGTCGTCGAAACAGTTGATGGGGAAACACTTATACGAGACCCGGGAGCAGTGTAGAGTCGATAGCCATGGGATTGATTTCCAGTCTCAAGGAGCGGCTGAACCAGGAGAACGTCGCTCGCGAGAGCGAGGGCATGGAGAAAGCGGAGGGCGTGACCAGGCTCTTTTTCGCCACCGACGTGCACGGGTCGACGGCCTGTTGGCAGAAGTTTGTCAACTCGGCTGAATTTTACAGTGCAGACGTGCTGGTACTCGGTGGCGACACGACGGGGAAGGCAATCTTCCCGATAATCGAGGAGAACGGCACGTACCAGTACACGCGCAACGAGCAGGAACAGACTGTCGAGACAGACGAGGAGCTGGAGGAGGTGAAACAATCCGCAGAAGACGCGGGCTTTTATCCGTACGTCATGGAGCAATCGGAGTACGAACACCTCCAGAACGCGGAGGACGCCGACGACCGCCACGACGAGATTTTCCACGGACAGATGAAACAGCGGATCAGGAAGTGGGGTGAACTCGCCGCGGAGCGGTTGCCGGACGATGTCCCGGTGTACATCTCTCCCGGCAACGACGACCCGTTCGAGATTGACGACACGTGGCGGGACATCGACCGGGTCCGACTCGTCGAGAGCGAAGTGGTCCGGATCGACGAGGAGTACGAGATGGCGTCTACGGGCTGGGCGAACGTGACGCCCTGGGACACTGCGCGCGAAGAGGAGGAAGACGAACTCCGCGAACGTCTCGAAGGGGTGATCGACGAAATCGACGATGTCGAACACTCCATCTTCAACTTCCACGTTCCGCCGTACGATTCACAACTCGACGACGCTCCCGAACTCGACGAGAACCTCAAACCGAAATACGGTGCACAGACGATGGAGCCGGTCGGTAGCCACGCCGTCCGGGAGGCCATCGAGGATTACCAACCGCCGCTGTCGCTACACGGCCACATCCACGAGTCACGCGGAAAGACACGGATCGGCGACACCATCGCGATCAATCCGGGCAGCGTCTACTCGGAGGGATCGCTGCAGGGTGCGATCATCGACCTGGAACCGGAGGTCAACGTCGTCGGCCTCGTCCGGGGATAGAGTTATACCACCGCCACCGGACATTACAAGGTAACACATGGCAAGCGAGCACGAGGACACAGGGAGTGAACCGCTTGCGGACCCGCTCGACGAGGGGCGCCGCGTCGTCGAGGCTGCGAACGAGGAGGGACTGTTGGTGCGGTCGATCGGTGGGACGGCGATCTGGGAGCACGCGGAGACGATGCACGACGAGCCGTTCGCCCGGAACTACCGCGACGTCGACTTCGTCACTACCCGCGAGGACAAGGACGCAGTCATCGAGTTCATGCTCGGGCTGGGCTACGAACAGAACGAGCGGTTCAATACGATGCACCGGTTCCAACTGGAGTTTCAGGACCCCATCAACGAGCGCAAGGCCGACTACATCGTCGACAAGTTCCGGTTCTGTCACTCCTGGAGCCTCCGCAACAGGGTCGATATCGACTACCCGACCGTCCCCATCGAGGACCTGTTGCTGTCGAAGCTCCAGATCGCCGAGATCAGCGACCGCGACATCCGCGATATCATTGCGATGTTCAACGACCACCCGGTGGGTAGCGACGTCGCGACCGACGCCATCGATACCGACTATATCTCGGGGCTGTGTCGGAGTGACTGGGGGCTCTACAGGACCACGACGATGAACCTCGACCGTGTGGAATCGTACCTGACCGAGGAGGATCTACCGGTCGACGAGGCGCAACTCTCAGACCGCGTGGCCGCCCTTCGCGAGGCAATCGAGACGGAACCCAAGTCCATCCGGTGGAAACTCCGTTCGATTGTCGGCGAGCGAAAACAGTGGTACCGGCGGCCCGAACTGTCCTGATCGTCGGTACCATCGGGGAGTTCCCGACTGCGCTCTCTTTTCGACCGGGCACTACCACACCGTACGTGAGTATGCCACGTCTCGTGGACCCCATCTTTCCACGGAGCGTTTCAGTAGCAGACGTCTGTCGGGGGAATCGCGACGAAAACAGGATCGGACGGGCGATCAGTCAGTCGGAATCTCGGAGTGAATCTTGTCCAGGTCGACCCCCTGCTTGGCGCGGTACCACCGCATGCCGGCGTAGATGACGACTGCAAGCAGGTAGAGGAACACCATGAACCCGGCAGAGCGGACGTTGTTGATTCCGTAGGCGTCGACGGTCGCCCAGAGATAGAAGACCGACAACAAAAAGCCAATGTAGACGACGCCGACGACGCTGATGAGAGGGACAGGGCCGATTTCGAACCGCGAAACCCAGGTGTTCGAGAACAGGTCGGGCCGCCGGAACGGCAACAGCGTCGCGGCCGCCGTGGTTCCGAAGTACGTTATCGCGATGGCGAACGTGGCCGCCAGAGTCAGCGTCTGGAATCCCGGCACGTAGAAGTAGATGACCGTCAGCACGGTCGCCGGAATCGCCATCGCGAGCACCGCGTAGAGCGGCGTGTTGAACCGGGTCTTGACCTCCGCGAAGAGCTCGGGGATAGCCCGGTCGAACGCTGCGGCGAAGATGACCCGCGTCGAGGAGAGGAACACGGTCCCCGACCACGCGTAGAGCCAACCGGCCATCAAAATCGCCATAATCGTCCCGACGGTACCGCCACCCCAGGCGATGGCAGCCAGCGTCGTCGGTGCCGAGATCCACTGGGCCGCTCCAGCACCCACGAAGTAGCTGTAGTTCAGCGACTGGTAGAACTGCCAGCCCATCGCGCTCTTGAACAGCGGCCACAGGAGCATCGCAACGACCCCGGCACCGACCAGTGCGGCTTCCAGCACCCAGAACATCTTCTTCCACTCGCCGGCCTCGCGGACCTCACCGAACAGGGTCGACCCCCAGACGGGCCACATAATCCAGAACAGCAACATCGGGAACAGGTAGTAGGCCGCCACGAAGTCGGTGTTCCACATCGGGGCGAACTCGACTGCTGCGGCTTCCTGAACCCCGCCGTACGAGGCTTCCATGCCCCAGGCGGCCATCTGGGAGTCGAATGCGGCCTGGAAACTGCTCGGATTTGTAGTCAACAGTCCCACGACGAACAGGACGAATCCCACGACACCCAGATAAAAGAGCGACTGCTGGATGCGTGCGTACCACTGCATCCCGAGGCTCACGTAGATGAACACGAAGGCCACGACCAACATCGACGAGACGAACAGTCCCGTACTGGAGTTCCAGAAGTTTGCCAGCCCGGGATACCCCAGGAGTGCCGAAATCGGCCCGAACACGAGCCACGACTGGATCGAGCCGTAGATGGGGACCCACAGCCACAGGATGAACACCCATCCCGGTATCGCAAGCAGGAAGCCCCAGAACCCGCCGAGCAAGCGACTCTGCCAGACGTAGTCACCGCCGACGCGTGGCATCGCCGCGATCAGGGTCGCGAACACGACGTTCTGGAGTGTCAGTACCGCGATTGCGATCAGTGTTGCCAGGATAGGGCTCCCGTCCGGGATGAAGGCACCGAACGTCCAGATGTAAAAGCCCAGTGTGACGATGTTCACCGACAGAAACGCGTAGATCCACGCGTCGTACGACGACCATTCACGCACCAGTCCCGTAGCTTCTCTAACGAACAGGCTGTCACTCCCGCTCATACGGTCACCATCAACACCACTATACTTAGTTCTAATGTCACTGAGTAATACGAATCGAGAGGAACGGTAGCAATTCACAGTTCAGAAAGGCACAGGCCATCGGTTCACAGCGACGGGGAATCCAGGTTCACGTAGACGGATTTGGTTCGGCGGTAGTGGTCGAGCGCGTCGCGGCCCAGGTCTTTCCCGATGCCCGACTCCTTGAACCCTCCATACGGGGCTTCGGGACTGATCGGGCCGTACTCGTTGACGTAGACCAGGCCAGCGTCGATGTCCGCAGCGGCATGGTGGGCCAGGTCCGTTCGTTCGGTCCCGATCCCGGCGGCCAGCCCGTAGTCGGTGTCGTTGGCGATTTCGATTGCCTCCTCGTACGTGGCGAACTCGATAATCGTCTGGACGGGACCGAAAATCTCCTCTCTGGCGATCCGCATGTCGTTGGTGACGTCCCCGAAGACCGTCGGTTCGACGTACCACCCGTTCTCGAGTCCGTCGCCGGGAGGCCGGCCACCACCCGTCAGCAGCGTCGCCTCCGTCTTCCCGATCTCGATGTACTCCGTCACCTTCTCGTACTGGTCCCCGGAGGTCAGCGGGCCGAGTGTCGTCTCCTCGTCGAGGGGGTCGCCGATGACGTAGGAGCCGGCCTTCTCGACGAACCGGTCGGTGAACTCCTCGATGACGTCCTCGTGGACCAGCGCCCGGGAGAAGGCGTCACAGATCTCACCGGTGGCGTAGAAGATTCCCGACGCAACCGCGTCGACGGCTTTCTCGAGGTCCGCGTCGGGGAACACGATGAAGGGGGACTTTCCGCCCAGTTCGAGCGTCAGGGGGGTGATCGTCTCGGCAGCGTCGTGCATGACGGTGCTCCCGACGGTCGTGCTCCCGGTAAAGGAGAGTTTCCGGATCCGGGGGTGGTCGGTCAGCGCCGCGCCCGTCTCAGCGCCCGTCCCGGGAACCACGTTGATCGCGCCGTCGGGGAAGACGTCGGCCGAGAGTTCGGCCATCCGGATGGCCGTCAGCGGGCTCTGGGCGGACGGTTTCAGGACACAGGCGTTGCCCGCGGCGAGCGCCGGCCCGAACTTCCAGGCAGCACCCCACGTCGGGAAGTTCCAGGGTACGATCTGGCCCACGACGCCGTAGGGTTCCTTGCGCGTGTAAAGGTGGAGGTCGTCGCCGGTCTGGATCTGGTCGCCGGACTGGTCGCGCGCGAGCGAGGCGTAATACTCCAGCGTGTCGATGGCCCCCTCGACCTCGCCGCGGGCGTGCGCGATGGGTTTGCCCGTATCGACCGTCTCCAGGAGGGCCAGGTCGTCGGTGTGACGCCGGAGGACATCGGCCCACTCGAAGAGCAGTTGGCCCCGCTCCGCCGGGTCGGTGTCTCCCCACGTGCCCTCGCATGCCTCCCAGCCGGCGGCAACGGCCGCGTCGACAGCCCCGTCGTCACACGCCGTCACCTCGGTCACGGCGAAGTCGATGGCGGGGTCTCTCGTCTCGATCGTCGATCCGGTTTCGGTGGCCTCACCGGCGATCCACGCGCGGAACGCGCTCATCGCCTTGACGCGTTCGTGAGCCTCCCAGTGGGACTCGTGCATCTGTTCGATGGACTTGCGCGCCCCCATGGTCAGTAGCTGTTCCGTGCGATCCCCAGCAAGTCGTCTGCGTCGGCCTCTCTGGGGTTGTCACCGATCTCCGACGTTGCCATGGATTTCTCGGCGATGGTCTGGAGATCATCCTCGGCGACACCGACGTCCCGGAGGCGCGAGGGCAAGTCGAGTTCCTCCATCAGGTCCTCGACTGCCGTGACCGCCCGGCGCGAGGCCTCGTCGACGGAGAGACCCTCGACGTCTTCGCCCAGCGCCGCCGCGATGTCGCGGTAGCGTTCGGGGACTGCCTCGCGGTTGAACTCCATGACCGCCGGCGTGAAGATGGCGATCACCTCGCCGTGGGGGATATCGGGGTACATCGCACCGGTCACTTCCGCCAGCGAGTGGATCGCGCCGAAGCCAGCGAGATTCTCGCCCATCCCGGCGAGGTGGGCTGCGAACATGACCTTCTCCCGGGCCTCCATGGTACCCTCGTGGTAGGCCTCCGGCAGGTACTCGGCGACCAGTTCCATCACGTGCACCGCCAGCGGCTTCACGAGCGGTGGGGAGACTGCCGAGACGTAGTTCTCCAGCGCGTGCGAGAGTGCGTCGAACCCCGTCGCTGCGGTCTGGCGGGGCGGCAGCGACGCCGTCAGCGCGGGGTCGACCAGTGAGACTGACGCACCCAGGTAGGGGCCGCCCGGATAGAGTGGTGGCTGCCCGAGTGCCATCTTGAACTCCCGCTCGGTGTCGGTGATCACCGCCCAGAAATCGACCTCGCTCCCGGTTCCCGCGGTCGTCGGAACGGTCACCAGCGGCACGGGGTGATTCTCGACGGGCTCGGCTATCACGTCCTCGTCGGTCACGACCTCGTAGTCGGCGACGGTTCCACCGTTGGTCACCAGCATACTCGCGGTCTTCGCGACGTCCATCGTGCTGCCGCCGCCGACTGCCACGACGAAGTCTGCCCCCGACGCCTCGATTGCGTCCGCCGTCTCCTCGACCATCGACACTGTCGGGTTCGGCCGGACGCCGTCGTAGATGTCGTGCTCGACTCCTTCGGTCTCGAGTGCGTCGACGATCCCGTCTGTGAGTCCCGCCTCGACGATGCCCGGATCAGTGACGATAAACGCCCGGCCCCACCCCTGCGTGTCGGCGATTTCCCCGACCTTGCCGCTTGCGCCCGTGCCGAATTCGACCCAGATCGGGAAGCTAAATGTGTAGTCGTCCATCGTATCACCGGGTGTGGTTCGCGGCGGGTGCAGTCGCTTTCCGGTCACTCCGTCTCTGTCGATGTACTTGCATCCTGGGATGAACTGGCGCCTCCCATCGCATAAAACTTGCCCGGGGACTCCCCGGTGACCTCCCGTTCGAGACGCGCCACGACGTCCTCCAGCACCGAGACGATCTCGTCGTGGAGGACTGCGCCGGTCATTCGGTAGGCCGGGCCGGAGACGCTCAGCGCGCCGATCATGGGCCAGCCGGGCGGGGAGACTGCCTTGCTCACGGTCCGGAGTCCGGAGACGTACTCCTCGTCCCCGATTGCGTACCCCTGCTCCCGGACCGTCTCCAGTTCGGCGAACAACTCGTCGATGTCGGTAATCGTGTTGTCTGTCAGCGCCGGCAGCCCCCACCTGTCGACGACCGCCCGGACCTCCTCTTCCGTGTACGTCGCCAGGATGGCCTTGCCCGACGCGACCGAGTGCATGTAGTACCAATCCCCGAGGTCGACACGATACCCGCTTCCCGCGTCGGGATACTTCTCCCACTTGTGGTACGACTCACAGAGCGTGTACACGCGTCCTTTCTCCTCGACGACGAAATCCACGTCCTCGTCGGTCCGGTCACCGAGATCAGCCACTGCCTCCCTGATGAGACTGTAGCATGGCCACCTCGTCCGCGCGTGTTCTCCGAGGTTGAGAAACTGCAGACCAAGGCGGTACTCCCCAGCGATCTTCCGCACGTATCCTCGTTGCTGTAGCGTTTTGAGGTGTTTGTGTGCCGTGCTCCGTGCTATGTCCAGCGCCTCCGCAATCTCCGCGGTCTGTGCCCCATCGCGTTCCCTGATCTCCTCGATCACGTCCAGCGTCGTCATCGTTGTCCTGATTCCGGTTTTCGTCGCTGATTGGTCCATGCTATCTATCCCCACCCCATTGTTTATAAAAGTTTCGCATAGAGAAACGCAGTCGACCACCGTAACGGTGAGGTCAGTCGGTGTGTCGACACCACGACAGCGGCACTGTCCCCGACCAGGGGTGGCTGTCTTTCGTATTCGACATTCCGGTGACCGTCTCTACTGCGGGTATGTCTGCCAGTGACAAGCACGAATACGGCCAATCTGTTTTCCATGACGAAACAAAATTGAACACTTCACGTTGTACCCGGGTCCGTGCCGACGCGTGTTTCGAAATTACCATTATATTCTTTACACTAATTTCGCAATGCGAAACACCGTCCACTCCAGATCGAGCTGGGACCTACACGGTTCAATTACAGATATACGATTGTAATTTCTTGGCAGTGAACTCTCCGGTGGTCCGCCGCGTTCATATTTTTATTTCTATATTATACTATAAATATTGGATTTTTGTTGTTAATTTCGGAATCCGAGAGTACGTTCGTATCCCCCATTACGTTTTATATTGGCCTTCCACAGTCTTTGGCGTCACGGACCAGCTCTGGGAAATACGTTTTCTTTTTATATAACGTATTTTGTTTTTATATTTCTTCGTTATATTCTGTCGGAATTTTATATAATCTACTCTGTAGTGTTCTGACGCACGTTCGGTGGCGGGACAGGGTGACTGTTCCACGAGAGACGGAGACACAGTGGGCACCGCTACGCTGGTGGTATACTGGGACAGCCTGAACACTCGGGCGGATTGCACAGTGTCACGGAAAAGTGCTGATCGCGTCCGAGCCACAGAGGGGACAGTACCCGGGTTCGGGGTTCGCCGCGAGGTTGAACACGTTCGAACAGTGGGTGCAGTCGTACATATCGACGACTCCGCCCCCGTAGACGCCCCCGAAGACGTCGATGGCGTCGGCACTGCAGTGTGGGCAGAACGCCAGCTCCGACCCGGACTTTGTTCGAGCGTGTGAGGTCGTTTCGCAACGCGAACACTCGATGTCTTTCCAGCCACCCATGAACCACAGTTTGGCTGTGTTCAATAAAATCGTTCGACATCCGGATCGGCTACTGTTGTGGGCGACCGGTCGTCGCTCTCCCTACCGGTGGTGTCAACAAATACCCAGGGACTTTGGACCTACGACAGATAGGCGAGGGCATGATCGACCTGCGGAGCGATACGGTGACGAAGCCGGACGACGCGATGCGGGAAGCGGCCCGTGATGCTGCTGTCGGCGACGACGTGTACGGGGAAGACCCGACGGTCAACGAACTCCAGAACCGGGTCGCGGACATCCTGGACACCGGGGCCGCCCTGCTCGTGCCGTCGGGAACGATGGGCAACCAGGTCGCTGTCCGGACACACGCCGAGCGGGGCGTCATCTCGCCCGACCGGATCGCCGCGACGGCCGACGCCGCCCACGAACTGGGCGTGCCCGTCCACCTCGATGGAGCGCGGCTGTTCAACGCGGCGGTCGCCCACGACGTGTCCGCGGCCGACTACGCCGAGCACGTCACCACAGTCATGTGCTGTCTCTCGAAGGGGCTCGGGGCGCCGGTGGGCTCGATGCTGGCCGGTCCCGAACCGATTATCGAGGAGGCGCGCCACCACCGGAAACTGTTCGGGGGCGGGATGCGCCAGGCCGGTATCGTCGCGGCACCGGGCCTGGCGGCGCTGTCGAACCGCGGACGCCTGGCCGAGGACCACCGGCGTGCGGACCGACTCGCCGCGGGCCTCGACCGGGTCGACGGGCTGGCGGTCGAGCCGCCGGAGACGAACATCGTGCTCGTCACCACGGACCGGCCGGCCGAACAAGTCCTCGGGCGGTGGAGGGACGGGGGCGTCCGCGCCAGCCAGTTCGGCGAGCACACCATCCGGTGTTGCACGCACTGGGACGTGACCGACGACGACGTAGACGGGGCGATTGACGCCATCCGAAACGCGAGCTAACGTGTCCGGTCAGCTCTCCCGGTTGGCCTCGACGTGCTCGATCAGTTCCTGGGGCGGTTCGGTCCAGGCCTCGGCCCGGTCCCGTGGCTCGTAGCCCAGCACGTCCTTGGCGTGCTCGATGTCGTACCACCCGCGCTCGTTCTCGCTGGTCCCGAAGAAGGCCTCGAACTCGATGTCGTCGTCGGCCAGACACA
>PXSU01000079.1 GCA_003022745.1 Halobacteriales archaeon SW_9_67_25 | reverse complement strand
CTCCCACACTCGTAGCAGGCCGGCCGTGGCGGCACGAGGTGGGTCCCGCAGTCGGTACACCGCGCCGCAAGGAGGTGTCCGTCGCCGAGTGCGTCGAAGAACCCCGGCAGGGTAAACGGCGAGTCCGCGGTGATCTCCTCGGGTGCGAGCGGTCCGGTCTGGGTGGTCTCTCTGTCGGTCATAGATCAGTCTGCGGTCAGGACGTGTGCGGCGGTGTGGGCGTCCGCGAGGCCTCCCTCGTTTACGAGCAGTGCAGTCCGGGCGTCCGGGACCTGTCTGTCCCCGGCCCGGCCGGTCAGTTGTTCGTAGGCCTCGACGGCCTGTGTCAATCCCGTGGCGCCGATGGGGTGGCCCCGTGCTTTCAGCCCGCCGCTGGTGTTGAGTCGGACGTCCGTCCACCCGGCAGAGCGCTCGGCGGGGTCCCGGGCCGTCTCGACGCCCCGACCGCGGGGCGCGAACCCGACCGCCTCCGCGAGCAACGCCTCACAGACCGTGAACGCGTCGTGGACCTCCGCGACGTCGACGTCTCCGGGTTCGATTCCGGCGTCCTCGTAGGCGGTACTGGCGGCGACGTCTGCCCCCTCGACGTAGGTCAGGTCGCCCTCCGCGACGGCGAGGGCCTTTACCGCGGTGCCGACGCCCGCAACGCGGACGGTTTCGGCGGCGATGTCCTCGGCCACGCGCTCGCTGGTCACGAGGACGGCGGCGGCACCGTCGGTCACCGGGGCGCAGTCGTAGAGTTTCAGCGGCGGCGCCACGTACTCCGAGTCCAGCACCGTCTCGACGTCGACCTCCCGCTGGAACATCGCCCGGGGGTTGTCGGCCGCGTTACGATGGTTCTTCACGGCGATGCGCGCGAGGTCGGTCTCGGTGACGTCGAACTCGTGGAGGTACCGCCTCGCGAGCAGTGCGTACTGGCTGGGAGCAGTGATGCCCGAGCGCTGTTCGAGCGCACGCTCGAAGGCAGCCGACGGCGTTTTTCAGTGCGAGCGCCCCGGCCGCAGCACACGCCTCGACGCGCTCGGCGGGGCGGTTCTGCAACCCGGCCCACTCGGCCAGGAGCGTCCCCTGCATTATTTGATTCTCGTAGCGCTCGGACTGGGCGCCGACGTAGACGGCGTCGACGACCTCGGCGGGGTCCGGGAGGTCTACGAAGGCCTCGGCGAGTGCCCGCGAGAACAGGTCCCGGCCGGGCAGGTCGGTCCGACCGAGCGGGGATGTCCCGACTGCCGCGACGTGTGCGTCCGTCATCGACTGACGGTTCCGGGGCTGTCCGCTTAACAGTTCGCCCGCCTGCGAAGCGAACCCGGGGGCCGCTACTCGGGGATGTCTGCTGTCGCCGTCTTGCTGTCCCACCACAGGTAGGCGACCAGGCCCGCCATCGCCGCGACCGCGAGCAGCGTCACCAAGCCGGTGACCATCAGGAGCTGTTTGAAACGCGCCGTCGCACTCATGGCTCAGTCGGTCGGTGGGCCTTTGCGGAGTTGTGTCTTCCTCTTCGGGCGATTCTCCGGCCGGGCTCACCCGCTCAGTCGCGCCCGCCCCTCGCTGACCGAGACGAGCCCGTCGTCTTCGAGGTCGGCGAGCAGGTCCCGGAGCCACTCGCGGCCGTACTCGCCGGCCGGGACGTAGTCGACGCGCACTCGCGGCCCGAGTTCGTCCAGACCGAGGGGGCCGTGCTCGGAGAGGGCGGCGACGACCCGACCGCGAAACTGCCGCCGGCTCCCTTCGAAGTCGGGCTGTGTGGGAACGTCAGGTGCGGTGAAGTCACCGGTCTGGTAGGCGTGACACCACTCCCGCCACGGACAACCGGCTTCATCACAGGCTGGCGTCTTCTCGCAGGCGACGCCCCCCAGTTCCATGATGGCGTTGTTCCAGACGCGGGATCGACCGTCCGGCATGAGGGCGTTCGCTACCTCCTCATACGGCGGGTCGTCCGTATTATGGATTTCCCTAAATGCCCTGTACAGGACCCGCTTGACGTTCGTGTCGACCACGGCCTCGCCGTTGTCAAAGGCGAAACTCGCCACCGCGTTGGCGGTGTAGGGGCCGACGCCCATCAGCTCCGCGAGTTCCTCCGGCTCGCCGGGAAACTCGCCGTCGTAGTCGGTCACCACTTGCCCGGCGGCCTCGTGGAGGTACCGGGCACGGTTGTTGTACCCGAGGCTGTGATCGGTCCAGAAGGTCACCACGTCGGCGCGGTCGGCCGCCGCGAGGTCCCCGACGGTGGGCCACCGGTCGAGGAAGGCCTCCCAGGCCTCGACGACGCGGCCGAGCTGGGTCTGCTGGCTCATCACCTCCGAGACGAGTATCTCGTAGGGATCGGTCGTCTCCCGCCACGGGAATGGCCGGTGGTCCTCCTCGTACCACCCGAGGAGTGCCTCCCGCACCGTTGCGAGGTCCAGGTCTGCAAACGGATCGTCTCTCGCCTCGGTCATCGGTCCGCCTTAGCCGCCCGGCGTGTTTGTGTGTGGCGGTCACAGCGGGGTCAGAGCCCTGAAGGTCGTCGTCACTACTCCGGCGTGGCGACGACCGCGAGGTGGTCCTCGTGGAACGGCTCGAGGCGCTCGGTCGAAAGCACCTCGTAATCCGCCCGCAGTTCCGCGAGCGATTCCTCGAAAACCTCCGCTGGCGGGCGGGTCACGTCCTCGCTACGGGCCTTGACCGCCAGGAGCAGACGTCCTCCCTCGTCCAGGAACTGCCGGTTCGTGCGGGCGACCCTGGCCTGGCCCCGCGTCGCGACGTCTTGGACCAGTACGTCGACCGGTTCGACGACGTGGGCGTACGTCTCGGGTTTGCGAGCGTCCTTCAGCAACGGGAAGATGTTCGGCCGCGACGCCGCGACCTCAAGCAGGTCCCGCGCCGGCCGGGCCGCGAACTCCACGGCGTAGGTCGGGCCCGCGAAGTCCGCGACGTGGCTGACCGTCGTCCCCGCGGCGGCACCGAGGTACAGCACCGTCTCGCCGCCCACGAGCCCCGTTTCCATGCCTGCATCGAGCATCGCCGCGAGTTTCGACCGGTATAGGTCCCAGCGGCGCCACGCGCCGTCGGTCGACTCGTCGGAGACCTGGTCGCCCCGGGTGGCGAGTGCCGTCTCCGATCCGAAGGCGTGGCGTTCGACGCCTGCCGGGAGGGTCACCCGGAATCACGAGCGCGGATGCGCTCGATCCGCTCTTCCAGTTGGGCGGCCAGTTCCGGCCGACGGTCGCCGCTGTAGTGGTCGACGCGGGCGGCGATGGAGAGTTTGCCGGCCAGCGCGCGCGCGGCCGACCCTCGCTCGGACGGCCGTGTGTTCCGGACGTACTCGTGGGCGAAAATGGCGCCGTGCTTTGGCGAGGGGGCGTCCCCCTGGAGGTGGGCAAAGAGCGCGTCCTCGGCGCCGAGCACCTGGACGGTCCCACTGGGTTTCTTCGCGAGCGATTCGAGCCCGCCCGCCAGCGAGACGAGGCGGGCCGCCAGTACCGGGCCCGCCATCGCGGAGAGGTTCGGCGCCACCTCCGGCGCAGCCCGTTCGAGGAACGCCCCCAGCCGGTCGGCCCGGTCCTCGAGGGCGACGGCGTCGGCGGCGAGTCCGACCACCTCCCGCCCGACCGGGTCCTCCGGGTCCCGCGAGGCGAGTTCGCGGGCGTAGGCTATGCCGGTCCCGGCGTCCGGGTCGCGGCTGCCCGCCCACTCCGCGAGGCGTTCGGCGAGTTCGTTGGCCTGGCGCCGGCAATCGTCCATGGCACGCACCGCGTGGACGAGCTGGCGGTCGTCCGCTCCCTCGCGTTCCGCGACTGCCGCGCGGGTCGCGGCCAGCGTCGCCTCGTGGAGTGACTCGTAGTACTCGTCGGTGTCGGCGGCAAAGCCCGACTCGACCGCCATGCGCGGCCACGCCGCCGGTGTTGACGCCTCGCCGGCCCGGATCCGTTCGGCCCCGGCGGCCGCGTCCCCGGAATCGAGCCCGGCGAACCAGCCCTCTGGGTCGTCCATACCCCTCCCTCGGTGTCCGGGCGCGAAAAAGCTACGCTACGGATGTGGCACCCTCGACGTATCGGTACTGGCCGGTGTGCTGGGGGTTAGGCCAGCCACTCCTCGGGTTTGGTGTCGTAGTCGACCTCGGTAGCCGCGAGGTGTTCGACCTCTTCCCAGTCGAGGTCCTCCTCGGTGAACTCCATGCCGTCGAAGCGGACGAGCCGACCCCGCTCGGTGGGTTCGGGTTCGCTGTCGCGCCGGCGCGCGACCTCGATGTCGTGGTCGTCGAATTCCTTGACGATAGTCCGGAGGTTGACCGGCCGGCCCCAGAGTTCGAAGACCCGTTCCAGGGTGTTCTTGGCCTGTGCCAAATCCAGCATGACGCCGTTGTACTGGTGGTCGAGCAGGAGTTCGTTGCGGTTCTCGTAGTTGCCGTCGGCGACAACCACTGTCGGCTTCCCGAAGTTCGTGAACTGCAACATGAGCTTCTT
>PXSU01000078.1 GCA_003022745.1 Halobacteriales archaeon SW_9_67_25 | reverse complement strand
GACCGGCGCGTACACCTGCTCGCTCGGGTCCACCCGGGCGGCGTCGTCGCCGCCGTTCCCGGCTACTGCGCGCGCTTCCTCGGCGACCGGACGGTCCCCGTCCTCCTCCCGGTCGGCCCCGAAGTCCCCGAGTTCGAACTGTCCCATTGGTCCCGATTCTTCGCGCGCTCGTCCTAAAACCTCCCGGTCCCCGCCGTCGGAATCTCGACGCGAAACTGACCTCGATGGAAAAGTATTTGCCATGTAGTGACATACCACTCTTTCGTGATGACCGATACGACGGACGGGGAGCACCCGGGTACTGTGGACGGAATGGACGGAGCAGTCGGCACTTACGAGGCTGACGACGCGGTCGTCTTCTACGACAGCGAGAACCCGCTCGCGTGGGTCCAGTCGCGAGTGACGGTCAGACTGGACGAGGCCGTTTGAGAGAGGCGACCGGGCGAGGCTCGCGCCCGAATCGAATCCGCTTTTGTGGTCGGTACGCAATGGCCAGGCGTGACGGAGGGCAGCCCACCGGACCGGAAGGAGTCACCGGGTTCCTGGCGCGAACACGAGTCGGTCAACGAACAGTACCGGGAGCCCGACGTCGAGGGGCCCGACCTCTCGCAAGACGGTTCTGGGCGCTCGTGGCCGTGTTCAACGTCGCTTTGCTGGCGCTGTCGCTGGGTGTGATGTTCGTCGTCTTCGAGCGTAACTACGCGCTCGGTGGCCAGTTACTCGTCGGCGGGGCCGCCGCGTTCGCCTTCGGGCTGTACCGGTACCGCACCGCGAAGGCCGAGCTCGGGGACCCGTCGGCGGAAACAGCGGACCCGGAACCGGGTGAGGAACAGGATTGACATCCTCCCCGCCCTGAAGGACTTCCGCTTGTTATACGTCGGCCTCTGCCAGCAGCGACCCGTCGGCCGACCCCACGCGCTCGACGGTCGAGCGGTTCGTCGTGGCGTCCTTCCGGACACGGACGATGTCGTCCGCTGCGCCGACCAGTTCCTCGTCGTGGCTGACCACGAGGATCTGTTCGACGCCCAGGTCCCGCATCGCGCCGACGAGGTCGACGAGCTTCGAGACGTGGCCCGAATCGAGAAACACTGTCGGCTCGTCGAGGATCAGCGGCGGCATCGGCGCGGCACCCTCGATGCCCTCGGCGAGCAGCCGGTAGATGGCACACCGCAGGCTCAAGTTGAAAAGCGCCCGCTCGCCGCCCGAGAGCTGCTCCGGTTCGAGGGACTCGCCGTCCTTCTGGTAGACGGTGAGTTCGTAGTCGCCGTCGAGTTCGATCCGCGAGTAGGAGTCGTTCTCGTAGACCAGCTCGAAGGTCTCGTTCAACATTCGTTCCAGGCTCTCGACGTTGCGCTGGCGGAGTTGGGCGCGCAGCGTGCCGTACATCTCTTCGAGCTGTTCGGTCTCCTCGTACAGCGAGTCCAGGCGTGTGACCGTGTCGGCGAGGACGTCCCGGCGCTCTCGCAACTCCTCCAGATTCTCGATCTCTTTCTTTACGCCGCCGATTTCGTTCTGTAACTGCTCTTTCCGATTTGCGAGGGTCGACAGCTTCTCTCGCACCTGATCGAGGTAGGTTTCTGCCCGGTCTTTTTCCTCGCGCGCGGCCTCGATACGCTCCTCGTCGACGGTCTCGGCCAGGTCCCCACGCCGCTCCCGTTTCTCTGCGAGGCGCTCGCGGCGCTCGTCGTTCAGGTCGGCCTTCTCTGTGCGTCTCTCCCGGTGATCCGCTATCTGCTCTGTCAGGTCCTCGATCCGTTCGACGCACTCGGCCAGCGCCTCCAGCCGTTCGACGCGCTCGGTTAGGTCCGCTTTCTCCCGGTTTGCGGCCGCGATCTTCGCCTGGCACTCGGCCGCGTCTCCGCGGGCCTCCGTGACAGCCTCGCGTTTCTGGTCGGCCTCGCGCTCCAGGTCGGCGGCCTCCTCGAGCCGCTCGTCGAGTGTCTCCTCGCGCTCCCGGAGGTCCGCGAGCCGCGATTCGAGCGTCTCGACGGTCCCCTCTCGCTCGTCGAGTGCCTCGACGTGCGGGGAGCCCTCGGTTGGCTGGCCACACTCCGGACAGTTGCCGGCCTCGCGTAACTCCTGTGCCTCGGTGAGGCGGTCGCGTGCGTTCTCCAGTTCCGTGGCCGTCTCGGCCCGCGTCTCCCGCAGTTCGGCGAGTTCGTCGGGGACCTCCTCGCGGTACTCGCCCGCCTCACCGACGGTGACGGGACTGTCCGCGAACGACTCCCGGCGTGTTTCGATATCGGCGTCGAGTTCCGCGAGTTCCTCGCGCCTGGTCGCGAGCGTCTCGCGCCCCTCTCCGATGTCGGTTTCGAGATCCTCGGCGGTTTCGTGCTTCTCGGCGGCGGTCGATTCGAGGTCGTCGGCCTGCCCGGCGAGCGAGTCCGCGCGGCTGTCGTGTTCCTGCTTCTCGACGCTCAGCTCCCGGATGCGCTCCGTCACCGACTCGATCTCCGCGGCGAGGGCCTCCAGGCGCGCCTCGATAGCCTGCGGGTCAGCCTCGGCGAGTTCGACCTCTGCGAGGAGGTCCTCGCGCCTGTCTCGCGCGTCCTCCCGTCGCTCCCTGGCCGTCTCGGTCTCCGCTGCCAGCCGTTCGCGTTCCCCCTCTGTCGCCCGGATCGTCTCCCGCAGGTCCTCGATGTCCGCTTCGAGTTCCTGCAGTTCGGTCTGCTTTTCCTCGTACTCCTCTAGGACCGCCTTGGCGTCGGCGAGTGTCTCCTCGGCCTGCGTGCGGTTCTCCTCGAAGCGCTCTGTCTCGGATTCGACCTCCGCGAGGTCCGACTGGAGGGCGTTCAGGCGCCCGTGGAGGTCCCGGTCTTCCTTCGCCGCGATCTGGTCGTCGAGTTCCGAGAGTGCACCCTGCTTGTCGTCGCGCACCCGCCCGACCCCGACGCGGGCATCGCTGGCACGCTGGCGGTACTCCTCGAGTTTGCCGAGCTGGAGCAACTCATCGAGCATGTCCTGGCGTTCGCCGGGCGAGGCGTCGATGAGCTTGTTCACCTCGCCCTGGCGGACGTACGCGCAGTTGACGAACGCCTCGTGGTCCATCCGGAGCAACTCCCCGACGCGCCGCCGGACGGCCCGTGCCCCCTCGTAGCTGCTGTCGGGGCCCTCGAGGACACACTTCGTCGTCACGGCACGGTCCTCGCGGACACTGACCCGGCGTTCGACGTGGTAGGCCTCGCCAGCGTGTGTGAACCACAGCTCCACGACGGCCCCCTCGGCGCCGATAGTGACGATTTCGTCCAGTGTCTGGTCGATTGCTTTCGCACCGTAGAGCGCGAAGAAGGACGCCTCGAGCAGCGAGGACTTGCCGCTGCCGTTGAGACCGTGGATGACCGTCACACCCCGGTCCAGCGGGAGGTCCGCGTCCGCGTAACACTTGAAGTTCTCCAGCGCGATGCGGTCGAGTCTCACAGATAATCCTCCATCGTTACCTGGTCGTTTTCGTCGTCGCTGTCTGTATCCGATGTCCCCGGAGCGTCAGCCCCGTCCCCTGCGCCCCCACCTCCCGGACCAGCGTCGCCGGCCATCGGCGACGACCCGTCCTCTGCACTCGTGAACGCGCCCTCGTCGGCTGCCTCGACGAACTCGCGCACGCTGTCCTCGACGGCGTCGGCGACCTTCGAGTCCGGGACCTTGCTTGCCCGGACCGTCTCGTCGATGGTCCGCGCGGCCGGGCTCAGCCCGAGTTCCCTGATCCGCTCGCGGACGGCCTCGTCCGGATCCGCGAAACTCACCTCGACCTCGCTCTCGTCGGCGAACTCGCGGTGGTCGGTGACGCGGGTGACCAGCGCACCCTGGGGGGCCCCGGCTGCCCGGCGCCGGCGATGGAGACGACGACCACCGCGTCGGCCACGTCGTGCTGGCCGATCCGCTCGCGGACCCGTTCGACGCCCTCCCCCTGCCCCAGTTCGAGGTCGACGAACACGAACTCCCGCGTGTCGAGGCCGCGCCTGCGAACGTCGACGCCGTCCTCGAAGACGACGAGGTTGTAGCCGCGCTCCTCGCGTTCGGCGGCGCTGGCACGCTCCGTCGACCCGCAGTAGGTCACCCACGCCTCGTGCGGGTCGTCGAGTTCCCGCGTACGCGGGGTGTGGTCGTCACCCAGGAGAACGGCGTCGAAGGAGACGGGGGACCCGGCGAGCACCTCGCGGAGGTCCCAGTCGCCGTGTGGGAACGGTTCGAACAGGCCGTGAGTGACCAGGACGGTGTGGTCGGCCTCGGCGGGTTCGAAGTCATACACCAGGTCGGTCCGGCTCGCTCCGGGGACGAAATCGAGGCCGTAGAAGGCAACCCCGTCCACGACGGTCGGCTCCGACCCGAGACGCGTCGCCAGCCCCAGCGACTCGAAGAGGTCGAGCCACTGGGCGTCGCGCTTGGCCTCGTGGTTGCCCACGACGGCGAGAAACGGGATCTCCGCGTCCGCAAGCCTCCGCAGGACAGAGAGTGCCCCCATGATGTCGGGTAGTGTCGGCCGGCGGTCGTGAAAGAGGTCGCCGGCGTGGACCACCGCGTCGACGTCGCCCTCGACGGCGTCGGTGGTACTGCTGGTACCCCAGATGCGTGTCCCCGGTGTGGAGTATGCGGGTCATTGCCCGGAGATTGGGTGGCATCCCCTTTCAGCGTTGGTAGTCCCCGGTGAAAGTGGAATCGCACACCTGGACTCCCGTTGCCCCGGCCCGGCAGCCCCCTTCTACTCGATAGTGAGCGAGTAGATCCGCTTCCGTGCGTCGGCGAAGGAAAAGCGCGATTCGACGACACCGACCTCTTCCAGCCGGCTCAGTGCGTACCGCACCGTCCGCGGTGGCAACAGCGTCTCCTCGGCCAGTTGGCTCTGGGTCAGCGAGCCGTTGTACTCCAGAACCTTTGCGACCAGTTTCGCACTCGGGGGCAACTCCCTGACCGGCTCCCAGCCGCTTTCGGGAGAGGTATCCGAGGTGACCGTCTCTGAGGTGCTCATTCTATCCGACGGAACGGGATACAGCCTAATAATATTTCCCAATCTAGATTATTATTCTTGGGAATCCGCTTGCCGCCACCGAAACCGTCAGGTACGCCGACCCAGTCCCCGCGGGCGGCAGGTTCGGCCCCAGCAGTCGACCCGAAACCTCTTATTTTCCCATCCACTACATAGAGGGTAATGACCGATACCGTGGACGAGGTCGAGTTGCCGTACGACGAGGACGCCTCCCAGCAGGAGAAGATCGACGCGCTCCGGGAACAGCTGGAGATACTCGAATCCCAGAACGAGGAGATGCGCGACAAGCTCCTCGACGCGAACGCCGAGAACAACAAGTACCAGCAGAAACTCGAGCGGCTGACCCACGAGAACAAGAAGCTCAAGCAGTCGCCGCTATTCGTGGCCACCGTCCAGGAACTCACCGACGACGGGGTCATCATCAAACAGCACGGGAACAACCAGGAGGCACTGACGGAGGTCACCGACGAGATGCGGGCCGACATCGAGCCCGACGACCGCGTCGCGGTCAACAACTCGCTGTCTATCGTCAAGTCCCTCGATGACGAGACCGACGTCCGTGCCCGCGTGATGCAGGTCGACTCCAGTCCCGGGGTGACCTACGCCGACATCGGCGGCATCGCCGAACAGATCGAGGAGGTCCGGGAGACGGTCGAGATGCCCCTCGAGAACCCGGGGATGTTCGACGACGTCGGCATTACGCCGCCATCGGGCGTGTTGCTGCACGGCCCGCCCGGCACCGGGAAGACGATGCTTGCGAAGGCCGTCGCCAACCAGACCGACGCCACCTTCATCAAGATGGCCGGCTCGGAACTGGTTCACAAGTTCATCGGCGAGGGCGCCAAACTGGTCCGGGACCTGTTCGAACTGGCCCGTCAGCACGAACCCGCGGTCATTTTCATCGACGAAATCGACGCAATCGCCGCGAAACGGACCGAATCGAAAACGTCGGGCGACGCCGAGGTCCAGCGGACGATGATGCAACTCCTCTCGGAGATGGACGGGTTCGACGACCGCGGCGAGATCCGCATCATCGCCGCCACCAACCGCTTCGACATGCTCGACCGCGCCATCTTGCGCCCGGGCCGGTTCGACCGCCTCATCGAGGTGCCCCTGCCCGACGAGACTGGCCGCGAGCAAATCTTCAAGATACACACCCGCGAGATGAACGTCGCCGAGGACATCGACTACGCGGCACTGGCGGATATGGCCGACGACGCGTCGGGCGCGGACATCAAGGCCATCTGCACCGAGGCCGGGATGTTCGCCATCCGTGACGACAGGACCGACGTCACGATGGCGGACTTCGAGAACGCCTACGAGAAGATTCAGGACGAGGACGAAAACGAGGACGTCTCCAAGACGTTCGCCTGAGCGGCTCCCTCCGTCTCCGGTATTTCCGCTCCGCCAGCAGGACAGCACCGACTACAGCAGGGTGAAGAGGAGATACGGCACGACGAACAGGGCGACGAACAGCACCACCAGTATCAGTCCGTACGCGACGAGGGTCCCGACCCCGGTCAGCCAGGCGGGGTGGTCAAACGGTTCCGGGAGTGTGACCATACGGGCGCTGTGAGCCCCGTCCTCTTAGTGGTACTGGCTCGCGCCCGGGGACAGTCCGGCCTGTCCGGGTGCGGTCCGGCCACACCCTGTTCGTCGTGTCTCGCACTGGGTCACATCCCCATGTCCTCGGCAGTCTCCGGGACAGGGAGGTCGTGGGGCTGGACCCCGAGTAGTTCGGCCGCGTGGTCGAGTGCCATGTCGAACCCGTAGTACCGCTCCAGTTCGTCGCCGTCGACCGACGGGCGGATCTTGAGCATCGCGTAGCCGTCGGTGTTCTGCACGATTGCGGCCGTGCGTCCGCCCGCTTCGAAGGAGAGCACGCGCTCGGCCTCCGTCTCGGTGTACCGTGCAGTCACCTCGCCCGCCGTCTCTGTCCTCCCGCTATCGGCGTCTGTCATCGGCCGACTGTTGGGACGCGAGGAAGTGAAGTCTGTCGGTCCACGGCGGCCCGGACCACAACGGGAAAGGGTCTCCCGGACGAGCGACACACATGACAAAGTTCCTCCAGAGCGGACGACGGCGCGACATCTGTGGGCTCCTCGCTGGCGAACGCCTCCAGGCCCAGGCGTTGAAATCCCGTCTCGAAGACCACTACGGCGAGCGACTGGAGCCGAAGTCGTTCTACGGGGCGCTCGACGCCCTCGAAGACAGCGGGTTCGTCGATACCGAGACCGAGGGCATCCACGACGTGTACGTGCTCACGGAGGCCGGCGAAGCCCGTCTGCGCGAACACTACGTCTGGCTGGGCGAGCAACTCGGGGAGTAGAGAGCCCGGTTGCCACGCCGCTGATTCACGCTGCTCGACCGTTCGATCAACTACCCCGTGCCGGACTGGAATTCTTGCTCGAAGGCGTTGATCGCCTCGTCGGTCCCGACGACGACGAACTCGTCCCCGGGCCGGATTTCCGTGTCCGGCTCGATGTCGGTGACGATGTCCCCCTCACGTTCGATTGCGACCACTGTACAGTTAGTTCGGGACCGGATGTTCGCCCCCCCGATTGTCGATCCCCCGAGGGTCGGCACCTGCTGACGTATGACTCCGACCTGTTGCTCCAGCGATACCGGATCACGGCTCCCCAGGAGCTGTGACGCCGACATTCGACCGGTCACCCTCGCCAGCGACAGGACGTAGTCGCCCCCGGCGCGGTACGTCTTCGAGATGTTCGCCTGCTCTTCCATCCGGGCGAGGATCTGTGCATCCGGTGCCAAGTCACGGATTACGAGCGTAGCAAACTCCGTCGTGGTGTCGTCGGACAGCGCGAGAACTACGGTTTCGGCCTCCTCGACGCCGGCAGCGGCCAGCGTCTCCGGATCGGTCGCGTCACCGACCACGTCGACACCATCGGCATCCTCCTGATCGATGACCGTGTAGGGCAGCCCGGCTTCGTCGAGCTCGGCCGAGATAGCCTGGCCGACCTGTCCGTATCCGATAATGACCGACCGGCCGGCACTGAAGCCGCGAACCGACGACTGTG